>JADYZD010000275.1 GCA_020853295.1 Bacteroidia bacterium
CACCATTTCAAAGCTTCTTGCTCCTGAAATCTCATTGGAAGGTAAAAAAATATTGGTTACTGCTGGTCCTACCCATGAAAACATTGATCCAGTGCGTTTTATTGGCAATTATTCTACAGGCAAAATGGGATTTGCGATTGCTGAGGCATTTTTACAAGCTGGTGCAGAGGTGCATTTGGTTACCGGACCAGTGGCCTTGCCCGATATTGAGCATGTGCACATGGTGAGGGTAAACAGTGCTGTAGAAATGCTGGATGCATGTACTCAATTGTTTCCTGAGATGGATGCCGCGGTGATGAGTGCGGCAGTGGCAGACTACAGACCTGCAGAAGTGGCGACCGAAAAAATCAAAAAGAAAACCGAAGAGCTGCATATCCATTTGGTGAAAAACCCAGATATTTTGGCAACATTGGGAAGCCTTAAAAATAAGGAGCAAGTTTTGGTGGGTTTTGCTTTGGAAACAGAAAATGAATTGGAAAATGCCAAGGAAAAACTCAACAGAAAAAACCTGGATTTAATTGTGTTGAACTCCATGCGCGATGCAGGCGCAGGATTTGGCCATGACACCAACAAAATTACCCTGATCGATGAAAAAGAGGCACGAGAATTGCCATTAAAAAGCAAGAAAGACGTGGCAAAAGACATCTTATTTACAATTGCCGGTTTACTCAAAATAAAAAACAATTAATATTGCAAAGCATGCGCGTTTTACTTCTTATCGTTTTCAGTTTTTTATTCTCTGTTTTACAAGCACAGGAAATCAATAGCACTATACAGGTAGTAGCACCTGGTGTGCAAATGACGAATAAACAAATTCTCACCACGCTTCAAAATGCGATACAGCAATTTGTTAATACGCGCAAATGGACAGAAGACAATTACGAAGCCAAAGAGAAAATAGAATTGTCAATTTTTTTCAATTTTACTGCCATTAGCCAAAACAACGATTTTCAGGGTTCAATGCAAGTAACCGTAAACCGACCTGTATTTAACAGCACCTATAAATCCACAGTATTTAATTTTTCAGATGAGGATGTTACTTTTAATTACCGGGAATTTGAAAATTTAGATTACACCGAAGGACAAAATTTGCATGACTTAACCAGCCTGATTTCATTTTATGTTTACATGTCATTGGGCTACAATTACGATTCTTTTGGTGAACTTGGGGGAACAGATTATTTCAAAAAAGCCCAAAATATTGTGAACCTCATGAACAATAAAATAGGTTGGGGCCAAAGCGATGGAAAAGGAATAAAAAACCGATTTAATTTAGCAGAAAATTTAAATAACAAAAGGTTTGAAGTGTTGAGGAAACTCACCTATACTTACCATAGAAATGGCATGGATGCGTTTAACGACAAGCCTGAAGACGCCCGTGCCGCAGTAACTGATGGATTAAAAACCCTTTTGGAATTGGTGCAATCTTATGGCAATGGTAGTTTGATTCAAAAAACATTTTTCTCTACCAAATATTCGGAAATCATAGATATATATACAGGTGCTACAGTACCTGAAAAAAATAGCATATTGGAATTACTGGCCCAATTGGATCCTTCTAACACAGCCAAATATCAAAAAATAAAAAGTTGATTCGCTACACAGATCATGTAATTGCTGAATTAAGGGAATGCATTAAATTAGAATCCTACGATAAAATTTTTGCAATCACCGATGAAAATACCTTTGCATTTATTTATGAATTCATTGGGGCCATTGTGCCGCATGAACAAGTAATAATGGTAAGTGCAGGTGACCAACACAAAAACCTGCAAACCGCTGAAATTATTTGGGGACAATTGGCCAAAATGCGTGCCAGCCGTAAATCTTTGGTCATTAATATCGGTGGTGGAATGGTTACAGATTTGGGAGGTTTTTGTGCATCCACCTATATGCGCGGAATTGATTTCATCAATATTCCCACCACATTATTGTCTATGGTAGATGCTTCTGTGGGCGGTAAAACGGGTGTAAATTTCGGGCATTTAAAAAATTATATTGGCACATTTGCAGAACCTATTGCTGTAATTATTCAACCCAATATTTTAAAAGCACTTCCCCAGGAAGAACTTAAAAACGGTTGGGCAGAAATCATCAAACACGGCATAATTGCTGGAGGCGAATTGTGGGAACTTGTAAATAAAGGAATGCCCAAAATTGCAGATACTGCTGCATGGAAACATATTATTGCATTGAATATTGAGCTAAAATCCAAGGTGGTAAAAGTAGATAAAAAAGAGGCTGGCTTAAGGAAGGTATTGAACCTGGGGCATACCGTGGGTCACGCCCTGGAAACGGCTTTTTTAAAACACAACGATTATTTGGGGCATGGCAAAGCAGTGGCAGCAGGCATGGTGATGGAATCATTTATTGCACTAGAAATGGGATTGCTGCCTGAAGAAGATGCCAGTTCAATAGAATCTGCTATAGATGCTGTGTTTGAACGCCTGGACTTAGCTGACTACAATATGCAAGCTTTGTTGGCAGATATGAAGGGCGACAAGAAAAATCATTTCGGAAGCATCAATATGGCGCTGCCCAGAAACATTGGTGCTGTGCAGTACGACATTCTGGTAACAGATAGCGTTATTTTAAATGCCCTTGCTCTTTATGGCAAAAATACACATCAGCCGCAAGCATAACTTTGGGAAGGCCATTTCTATTGAATTACCCTATTCAAAATCTATAGCCAATAGGTATTTGATTTTAAATACCATTGCCAAGGGTATAGCTTTTACAGTAGCGGAATCACGCGACTGTCAACTCCTTCAAAAAGCATTGCAATCTCCCGCAGACCTTTGTTGGTTTGAAGATGGGGCTACACCTGCCAGATTTTTTATGGCTTATGCATGTGCTATGGGCATGAAGGTAACCATAGACGGAACCGAAGGTTTGAGAAAACGGAGTGTTTTGGAATTGGTGAATGCACTCACAAATGCGGGTGCTGAAATCACATGGAAAGGGGAAAAAGGATTCTTACCTGTTTTTATAGAAAAGGGAATACCCCAGAATACTGCACATTTTCACATAGACAGGTCCATGAGCAGCCAATTTGTGTCGGCTTTAATGTTGGCCTCACCGGCATTGGCCAATCCTTTTACCATACACCTCACAGGCAAAGCCAACAGCGATTCTTATATTCGACTTACAGCCTTGTGTATGGAGGATTTTGGAATTCACACTGAAATACATGAGGATCGAATTGAAATTGAGCATATAAATTTTAAGCGACCTGAAAAATTAATTGTGGAGTCAGATTGGACATCTGCCTCCTATTTTTTTGAGCTCTGTGCATTGCATCGCAATAGTTCTTTCTTGCTGAAAAATTTAAGTACTGACAACAAACAAGAGGATGCTGCTTTGGTTCCATTTTTTGAGCAATTGGGGGTAAAATCTACTTTTGTGCAAGAAGGTTTGTTGATTCAAAACCACGGTGCATGCAGTATTTCTCCAAATTTTGATTTAAAAAATAATATAGACACAGCACCGACACTCATTTGCAGTTGCGCAGCCCTGGGATTGGAAGCAACATTTACGGGGATTGAAAATTTGGTATTTAAGGAAAGCAACAGAATAGAAGCCATCAATGCGAATCTAAAGCACTGGGGTTGGATGTTAGAGAAAGAGGCAAACTTATGGCAGTTGAAACGGCTGGAGCAGAGAACGGATGGAGCAGTTACTATAAGAACTTTTAGCGACCACCGCATTGCCATGGCGTTTGCAATACTTGCAGATTCAAAAGAGTTGGAAATTGATGACGCAACCTGCGTAGAAAAATCATTTCCGAGGTTCTGGAATGAATTAAGGAAGTGTAACTTTGTCATTGAAGATGTCGCGGAATAGTTTGGGTTATCGTTTTAAAATCAGCAGCTTTGGTGAAAGCCATGGCAAAGCAATTGGGGTGCTCATTGATGGTTGCCCAGCTGGTTTGGATTTGAATTTGGATGCTATTCAAAAGCAACTTAACCGCCGAAAACCGGGACAATCTGAATTGACCACAAGTAGAGATGAGTCTGAAGAATTTGAAATTTTATCGGGAGTTTTTGACAACAAAACCACTGGGGCCCCGATATGCATTACCATACCGAATACTGGAGCCAAATCTTCTGATTATGAGGCCATAAAGGATGTTTACCGTCCTGGTCATGCCGATTTTACTTATGACCAGAAGTACCACATTCGGGATTACCGGGGTGGTGGTAGAAGCAGCGCCAGAATTACAGCCGCTTGGGTAGCTGCCGGCAATATTGCTGAGCAGTATTTGCAGCAGGTATCTAAAATAGAAGTTGTAGCCTGGGTAGACCGTATTTATAACATTAAAAGTAACGTAGACACAGCATTTGTGACACGCGACTTGGTTGATGAATCTGCCGTTCGTTGTCCAGATAAAAATGCCGCATCATTGATGGCCGATGCGATACTTGTTGCCAAAAATGAGGGCGATAGTTTGGGTGGTACTATTGCGTGTGTGATACGGAATTGTCCTGCCGGATTGGGGGAACCTGTTTTTGGAAAAATTCAGGCGGAGATTGGGCATGCCATTCTAAACCTCAATGCTGTAAAAGGAATTGAATTTGGCGATGGCTTTGAATCCAGCAAGCGCAAAGGTTCCGAAAACAACGATTCCTTTGTAAATCAAGATGGGCACATTGCTACTACTACCAACCATTCTGGAGGAATGCTCGGCGGCATCAGCAATGGTGAATCTATATTTTTTAAGGTAGCATTTAAACCCACCTCGTCTATAAAAAAGCAGCAGCAAACAGTGGACACATCTGGGAATCAAATCCCACTCAATATCGAAGGCCGCCATGATCCTTGTGTATTGCCAAGAGCCGTTCCTATCATTGAGGCTTTGACTGCATTGGTAATGGCAGACTTGTTTTTAGAAAATCAAACGGCTCGCCTAAAATAGCGTGATTATTCTCCAACCAAGATTTTACAATCTCTGGCAGTTGCACCCTCCTGTATTCGCAGCATATACATACCCAAAGACAAATCAGCAGTATTGAGCTGCAAGACACCTGTGGCATTGCCAGAACGAACTATACTGCCTTGGGAATTGTACAGCACCCAACTGTACGGTTCGTTGTTTAACCCCTTAACTGTGCACAAACCATTTGAAGGATTTGGAACCGCTTTAAGACTTGAAATTTCAGTGTTTTTAATCCCTAAAGGAAACTCAACAGCAATGGAATAATCAAAATTAGAGGTTGAAATTGCCACTCCTTTGCGCCATTCCGTAACTTTAGTAGTACCAGTAAAATACCCTGTTCTCTTGGAATAAAGGGTTAAACTGCCATTCAGTGCATCAAGGGTGCTTAAACCATCGGCACCAAAAAGCGTGTTGGTGGTATAACCGGGTGCATATGCTACCGAGGAAGGTTGTGAAAACGTATTGGAGCAATCGGGCGCAGGAATTACATCCGAACCACCAGCCATTGGCGTTTCTATGGAATACGACAGAGAATCACCGTCTGGATCTACAGCGGGATTCACCCAAATGGCAGTATCTGCAAAGCAAATTTTAGCCCATGGGGTTTGAGCAAAAACCGGATTGCTGTTTTTTGTTTCGTTTCCTGGAATAAATGCATAAAGGGTGGATCCAAAAATCGGAGTATTGCTGATGTCTCTTTGTAAATTTTCTATGTTACCTCTGCAACACCTCACCCAGGTAAGGTGGTAACCAGAAGTATTTTGTTTCAAATCCACTGTGGTTTCATACTCACACATTTGCACGCAAGAATATGGGGTTGCACTGCAGTTATCAGGATTTTGGGCATTCACATAATTGGAACTCTTTTTCAATACCTGCACATTATTATAAATGGTACTGCCTTCATAAATACAAACACTGATGGCGGTATCGCAAGGAACAATTATATTGATTGCACAATCACTATATAGGGTGAGGGTGATTTTATATTTATCATTATTGCCTGAAGTGCTGAGGTATTTGTACTGAAAATAGCTGCCCAATGTGTGCGTTGCCGATGCATTTTGCAGAATAAATACAACAAATAGGAGCAAGCATGTTTTTTTAAGGTTTTTCATATTTGAATAAATTGTGTTCTAATAATCTATAGACACCAATTTATTTATTACGTTACAGTTTTATAGAATTAATTTCATAAAATAATTCAGTAATCCAAATTCCATTTATACCCAATAGCAAGGCAAATGGGTATTTGTGGGCGAAGTAAAAAAGCCTCCTGTATTTGAATTCAGGCAACTGGACATGTTGCTCAATAAAACGACAGTCACCATGCTTAACTTTGCGGTATGAACCGTGCTGAAACACTTGAACAATTCGACCGTTTGCTTACCATTATGAATGAACTCAGGGAAAAATGTCCTTGGGACCGCGAGCAAACATGGGAAAGCATCAGGCATTTAAGCATAGAGGAGGTGTATGAATTATCGGATGCTATTTTGGATGGCGACGTTTCGGAGCTGAAGAAAGAATTGGGCGATATATTGTTGCACATTGTGTTTTATGCCAAAATTGGTGATGAGGGAGGCCATTTCGGTATGGGTGAGGTAATCGATGAATTGTGCGCCAAATTGATTCGCAGGCACCCGCATATATATGGTGAGGTAAAGGCTGAAAATTCAGAAACGGTAAAGCAAAACTGGGAACAGATTAAGTTAACAGAAAAGGGCAATGAACGCAAAAGTGTTTTGCAGGGCTTGCCCAAAAGCATGCCGGCTTTGGTAAAGGCTTATCGCATGCAAGAGAAAGTGGCCAGTGTGGGATTTGATTGGAATACTGCTGAGGAGTGTTTTGTAAAAGTGAAAGAGGAGTTGATGGAATTTAAAGAAGCTCCGAATGCGGAAGAAAAGACCAAGGAATTTGGAGACTTGCTTTTTGCCTTGGTGAATTACGCACGCAAGGCCGGTATCAATCCCGACGATGCGTTGGAGATGACGAACCGCAAATTCAAAAGCCGGTTTGAGTATATAGAGCAGCGGGCATTAGAGACCCAGCAGGAATTGAAGGATATGGGATTAGAA
>JADYZD010000276.1 GCA_020853295.1 Bacteroidia bacterium
AAGGGTTTGTATGCCAGTGTGAATTTGAGCACCGGATACCGCAACCCGAATATTGATGACCTTACCAAGTTGTTTGAAAGTGTGCCTGGAATTAAATATGTAGTTCCCAATACCGATTTAAAACCCGAAAGCACGCGCACTTTGGATGTGGGACTGCGCTATGTATTGAGTGACAGATTGAACATAGAAGGCGGTGTGTACCAAACCCAAATCAAGAACTTGTTGATAGACATGCCTGCATCTCTCAATGGCAGCGATTCTGTGAATTACGCCGGACAAAACACCCGTGTTTTCCGCATGGAAAATGCAGCTTCTGGTTTTGTTAGGGGTGCTTATTTGGGCGGTAAAGCAAAATTGGTAAAGAACCTGTACACCGATTTTTACTATGCGGTAACTTATGGCAGGTACAAATCCAATGATGTTGCTACGGAGCAACCGCTGGACCACATTGCGCCCAACCATGGTAGGGTAGGACTGCGTTATGCCAAAGAAGATTTGCAACTAGAGGCCTTTATGCTGTTTAATGGTTGGAAACTGGCAAAGGACTACAGTTTGAGTGGAGAAGACAACGCCAATCAAGCGCCCAATGGCACAACCCCTTCTTGGGAAACGTACAATATCAGGGCTTCGTATGCTTTAAAAAACAAGGTGGTAATTACTTTGGCAGCGGAGAACTTGTTGGATCTGAATTACCGGGTATTTGCCTCAGGCATCAGTGCACCGGGCCGCAATATCATTGCATCGGTGCGGGTGAGTTTATGAGGTAGAATTTGCCATTAAAATAAATTGATTACAGGGGCTGTCCATAAATTATGGGCAGCCTTTTTTGTGCTGGCAAATTGTATATGGTAGAAATGCCCAAACCCGGTATTGATGTATGATTGATTTTTCGATTGGGAGAATTAAATGAACAACCCCTCTGGGGTTGGCGGTTTTCGTTGGATTTTGCTAATGAGTGAATGACTCCTCTGGAGTCTGGGGAGCATTGGGTTTTCTCTGCGCGTTTTTTCCTCACCCGCCTGATACAAGATCAGGCACCCTCTCCATGAATGGAGAGGGTTGGGGTTCTGCTTCAATATCGGATTTGTAATCTGCTGATGAGTGAATGACTCCTCTGGAGTTTTTAGAGAATGGGATGTTTCTGTGCATTTTTTCCTCACCCGCCTGATACAAGATCAGGCACTGTCTTGTCCTAAAATAGGTTTACACTAAAAAGTGAAAAACATGAAAAGCATGACATATTTAACAACACGAAATATTTACACTGACGAAGAGAAGCATTCAATGATTAAGGATTATTTATCAAGTGGTTTATCAAAGAAGGAATTTTGGGAAAAACACACAGGCAAAACAGAGCATGGTCTTCTGATAAAATGGATGCGAGATTTTGGATATAGAGTTCCAAATAGGGGCAAAATCGTTAACATTGTATCAAATTCATATCCGATGTCAAAGAAGCACTCAAAAAAAGACATCCCTACTACGACTGAGGTTGAGACCTTCGAAACGCTTCAATTAAAAAAGCGAATAGGTGAATTAGAGAAGCAATTAAAAGAAGCAGAATTGAAAGCAATTGCCTTTTCTACCATGGTTGATATTGCAGAAAAAGAGTTTAAAATACCTATCAGAAAAAAGTTCAATACCAAACCATAGAAGCCATGAAAAGCAATTTTTCACACATAGGATTAGCCAAGCTATGTGGTTGGTTTGGTATCACTAGACAGGCTTATTATCAGAACACCTGGGATGCTATAACAAGCACTCTAGAGGAAGATTTAGTTATCCAAAAGGTAAAACAAATACGTCAAAATCACCGTAGAATGGGTGCGAGAAAACTCTATGAAATGCTAGAACCATTTATGTTAGAACATCAAATAAAAATGGGCAGAGATGCATTGTTTAACCTGCTTTCCTCCAATAATATGCTTGTAAGAAGACGCAAACGCAGAATTCAAACTACAAACTCTTTTCACTGGTTAAGAAAATATCCAAACCTTATCCGTAACTTTATTCCAATAGCACCAAACCAGCTTTGGGTAAGCGATATAACTTACTGGAAAATCAATACAGGCGAACACCTTTACATTAGTTTTATTACAGATGCTTACTCACACAAAATTGTAGGCTATCAAGTAGCAGAAACGATGGAAGCAATAGAAAGCATCCATGCCTTGCAAATGGCTCTTTCTGAGTTTGGAAAACACAACCATGTGAATCTAATCCATCACAGCGACCGAGGCATACAATATTGTAGCCATGCATATGTAAAGCTATTGCAGGATTATAATATTGAAATAAGCATGACAGAAAATGGAGACCCACTGGAGAACGCAGTAGCTGAAAGAATAAATGGAATAATAAAAGAAGAATACCTGGAAACTTACGAGATTAAATACCTTAACGAGGCTAAAGAATTGCTCAAAGAGGTAGTTGAACTGTATAACAATGAGAGACCCCACATGAGCATTGGCAATCTAACACCAAATCTAATTCATCATTCAAAAACACCAATAAAAACAAAGAAACTATGGAAAAATTATTATCGAAAAAAAACTACTATTGTAAATCCAATTTAGGACTAAACCTTAACTGTAAACTATAAGCAGGATTAAACAGTATAACTGTAAACTTATTTTAGGACGAGTCACACCCTCTCCATGAATTGAGAGGGTTGGGGTTCTGCTCCCATATTGGATTTGTAATCTGTTATTGAGTGAATGACTCTTTCGGAGTCTTAATAGCATCAACATTGAATCGCAGAAAACGAACCCTGGAAGGGTTCTTCATTCATTAACAACGAAAAGTTGAAGGAGGTGTTTGGCGGATATTTTGCCGGCCAAAGCCCGCAAAATATGTGACAAACCCGTTATCACCGAACAATAAAAACGGAAAAAGGAATTGAACAACCCAGAGAGGAGAATGATATCCCAAAGGCCAAATGGAATTAAGGGAGTTTATGGATAGCCCCTTTAATGTGAAATGCCCATAAAAAATGCTGTGCATTAAGCGAATAGGGTATATTTTTGCAAACAGATTTATGGGAAGGATATTTGAAAAGCGAAAGCATACCATGTTTGCCAGGTTTGACCGCATGGCCAAACAGTTTACACGTATAGGAAAGGAAATTGCCATTGCCATTAAATACGCAGGTCCAAATCCAGACTATAACCCTAGGTTGCGTGTGGCCATTAAAAATGCCAAAAGTGTAAACATGCCAAAAGATAGAATTGACGCAGCCATTAAAAGGGCCAGCGACAAGGATATGGCAGGGTATGAGGAAATTAAGTACGAGGGTTATGCACCTCATGGTGTTGCCGTTTTGGTTGAAACCGCTACCGACAACAATACCAGAACTGTGGCCAATGTGCGCAGCCATTTTAACAAAGGCGGCGGGGCTATGGGCAAAACAGGCTCTTTGGATTTTATTTTCGATAGAAAAGGGGTGTTCAAATTGGACAAAACCAAGGTAGGTGGACGTGACCTCGACGATTTGGAATTGGAATTGATTGACTTTGGTTGCGACGATATCGCCATCGACGAAAACGACATTTATGTGTACACCTCATTTACCGATTTTGGCACAATGCAAAAAGGTCTGGAAGATTTAGGCATCGATGCCACCAGTGCTGAGTTGCAATACCTCGCCAATACTTGGGTGGATTTAGAACCCGATCAAGCCAAGGAGGTTTTGGATTTGATAGACCGACTTGAAGGGGATGATGATGTGCAAGCAGTGCACCACAACCTGAGATAAAAAATAGATACCCATA
>JADYZD010000277.1 GCA_020853295.1 Bacteroidia bacterium
AATGAGCATTGCAATACAAAACTAATGGAAGAAGAAGAAGACATTAAAGAAACCCCAATTCAGCCTGAGCAATCTCCTGCATCAGATGAGACTGAGGACCTTACAAGAAGTCCTTGGTTGTGGGTGCGCTTTGGTTTCGTGGCCTTTTCCCTCATGTTGTTTTATATATGGAACCAACACCATGCAAATAAAGGATTAAGGCAAAAAGAAATTCTAATAAAAGAATTGAAAGAATTACACAGCGAAAAAATCAGCTTAGAGAGTGAAGTAACTAAGGCAAGCAAACAAAGCGAGATAGCGGAAAAATTAAAAGAAACCGGATTAAAAGAGCTCACCAAACCCCCAGTTAAAATTGAGTACCAAAAAGACAAAAAATAAAATCAATGTGCGCCGTGCCATTTTAATCAGAGCCTATGTGGTTTTTGGTTTGGCTTTGCTTTTTGCATTGTCTGTTTTGGTAGCTGCGGCCCGTTTACAAATGGGCTCCGATAAAGAGTTTAGCCAAGCACTTAAACAAAAGAATACACGTGTTGTAAATGTAAAAGCAATACGCGGAAATATTTATGCAGGAGATGGAAGCATGCTGGCCACTTCTGTACCTATGTATAATTTGGTTTTCGATGCCAAAGCGGATGGATTAACCAATGAATTAATCCGCCAAAAATTAGACAGTTTGTGCACCAAATTGGCTACCGAATTTCCTGAAAAAAACCCAGCAGCTTGGCGCAATTACTTGCTCACACTCCGTCAAAAAAATATTCGATATACCCTTATCAAAAAAGACCTTACCTATATCCAAATCAAAGCCATAAAAAAATGGCCTCTCATTAATATGGGGAAATTTAAAAGTGGTTTTTGGTGGGAAGAAGAAACCCGTCGATTGTATTTTCTTGGAGAACTTGCCCGCAGAACTATCGGTTACAGCCGAAATGGAATTTATGTGGGTTTAGAAGGTGGATTTGATAGCTTATTACGGGGCAGTGATGGTCAACGAATGGAACAGCGGATGCCCGGAAATGTATGGCGGCCTGTACAAGTTGGCAATTATAAAGACCCCTCAAACGGCTATGACATTATTACCACCTTAGATGTTCAATTGCAAGACGTTGCACAAAATTCACTTCGAAATGTACTTGCTGAAAATGAGGCCGATCACGGTTGTGCAGTGGTAATGGAAGTAGGCACTGGTGCTATAAAAGCAATTGCCAATTTAAAAAGGGGAAAAGATGGAATTTATTTTGAAGAACAAAACTATGCTGTTGATGAATTTAGCGATCCAGGTAGCACTTTCAAATTGTTTTCTGCCCTAGCCCTGCTTGAGGATGGCTATGCAAAAAATACCGATAGTGTAAATGTAGAAGGTGGTAAAACAAAATTCTATGGAGAAACCATGGAAGATGCCACCAAACCCAATAAAAATATTCTTACCCTACAAGAAGTATTCGAAAAATCGAGCAACGTAGGGGTGAGTAAACTAATTGTAAAACACTACGGAAATAATCCCCAAAAATTCACCGATAGGGCCATAGATTTAGGTTTAAATATCAAGCCAGATTTTGATATTAAAAGCAGCAACAATCCCAGAATTAAAACTAAGAAAAGCAGCGACTGGTCGGCCATTTCATTGCCTTGGATGAGCATAGGTTATGAAATAAAAATGTCGCCTTTACAAATACTCATGTTGTACAATGCCATTGCAAACAACGGCACTATGTTAAAGCCTTACATGGTAAAAGAAATCAGACAAGAAGGACGCATGATTTCCAAAATTGAACCTGTGATTTTGAACAAAAGTATTTGCAAACCAGAAACAGTTTTAGCATTGAAAAAAATGATGGAAGGTGTTGTAGAAAATGGCACCGCAACTAATCTTAAAAATACCGATTATACCGTTGCTGGTAAAACAGGTACTGCCCAAATATACAAATCGGGCGGGTACGACAAAAGCAGTTATAAAGCATCATTTGTGGGTTATTTCCCAGCCAACAATCCCCAGTATACGGTAATTGTGGTAATTAATGAACCGCGAAAAGGCAAGTACTACGGCGGTGCAGTTGCAGGGCCAGTATTTAAAGCCATTGCAGACCGTATTTATAGCAGCAGTGTGAAATTACACCCAGGTTTGGCACAGGCAGCCAAACCATTTATTCCCACTATTTTAAATGGAGATCTTAAAAAAACCCAAGGGGTATTAAATTATTTAGGAATTAGTTCACACATGGATACAGGCGTAAGTTTTACGGCCTGGATAAAAGCAAAATCTGGGGATTATTCTATAAAATTAAGTCCCATTAAATCCGACCAAAAAAGGGTGCCCGATGCCAGTGGTATGGGTATCCGTGATGCCATTTTATTATTTGAAGAACGGCATTTAAAAGTAAGTTATCAAGGTTATGGCCGTGTTGTTGACCAAAGTATTAAACCCGGCAGCACTGCTATCCCCGGCCAAACCATTCATTTAACATTAAAACCTTTCTAATGAAAAATCTCAATAATTTATTACAAGGTGTGAATGTGTTACCCACTTCTATTGTGCTTCCAGCTGAAATAGAAAATTTAAATATTGATAGCAGAAATCAAAATATAAATTCACTGTATGCTGCAATGCCCGGAACTAAATTTGATGGGCATGAATTTATAGATCAAGCCATTAGCAATGGTGCAGTGGCCATTCTTTGTCAGAAAATACCCGAAAAAACAACACCCGGAATTTCCTATATAAAAGTGGATGATATCACCCATTCTTTGGGTACAATTTGCGGCCATTTTTACGACCATCCCGATAAAAAAATGGAAATTGTAGGTGTAACAGGTACCAATGGCAAGACCACTGTTGCCACTTTATTGTTCCAACTTTTTAGTTCCATGTCGCATAAATGTGGTCTAATTTCTACAGTTGAATATAAAATTGGCCATGAAACATTTCCAAGCACCCATACTACCCCAGATGTAATTTCGGTTTACCGCTTGTTGCACGCTATGGCTGAGGCCGATTGCCAATATTGTTTTATGGAAGTTAGCTCTCATGCTGCACATCAAAATAGAATTGCCGGTATACAATTTACTGGAGGAATTTTTACCAATATTACACACGACCATCTGGATTACCACAAAACATTTGATGCCTATTTAAAAGCAAAAAAATCATTCTTCGACATCTTGCCCTCTTCTGCTTTTGCATTAACCAATAGGGATGAAAAAAGTGGAATGGTAATGCTTCAAAATACCAAAGCCACAAAATATACTTATAGCCTTCATGGCAGCGGTGATTTCAATTGCAAAATCATTGAAGGAGATTTTAATGGCACACTTATAAAAATCGACAATAAAGAAATGTGGGTGAGTTTGGTGGGAGAATTTAATGCCTACAATATTGCTGCAGTTTACGGAGCTGCTTTTATCCTCACTTCTGGCAGCGATGAAATTGGGGTAAAAATCAGCGCTTTACCTAGGGTTAACGGACGATTTGAATCTATCCCAGGACCCAATTCCACCACAGCAATTGTAGACTACGCCCACACTCCAGATGCATTAGAAAATGTGTTGGACACCATCAATAAAATTCGCAGCAGGGGTGAAAAACTGATTACTGTAGTAGGATGTGGTGGAAACAGGGATGAATTCAAACGCCCTTTGATGGCCAAAATTGCTGCTCAGCTTAGCGATAAAGTGATACTTACCAGCGACAATCCACGGTTTGAAGAACCCGAGACTATTTTGGATCAAATGCAAGCTGGCGTGGAAGCACAAAATTACAAAAAAATGCTGCGTATCACTGACCGCAAGGAAGCCATTAGAACTGCCATAATGCTTGCAGAGCCTGGAGATGTGATTTTGGTAGCAGGAAAAGGGCACGAAAACTATCAGGAAATCAAGGGTGTAAAACACCCCTTTGACGACAAACTCATCATTACAGAAACCTTCAAAAACCAAGGCTAATGCTATACTATCTGTTCAAATACCTCGATCAATTGCAATATTCCGGAGCAGGGGTATTCCAATACATCACATTTAGGGCTGCACTTTCAGGCATTCTCAGCCTACTCATAGCCCTATTGATTGGCAAACGCATTATCCGTTGGCTTCAAAAAAAGCAAATAGGTGAAAGCATTCGCGAACTTGGACTCGAAGGCCAAATGCAGAAAAAAGGAACCCCAACTATGGGAGGAATTATCATCGTGCTCAGCATTATTGTGCCTACCCTATTGTTTGCAAGACTTGACAATGTTTACGTATTGCTCATGTTGGTTTCCACCCTTTGGATGGGTACCATTGGAGCCATCGATGATTACATAAAAGTATTTAAGAAAAACAAGGAAGGGATGAAGGCAACCAGCAAGCTTATTGGGCAGTTGCTTTTGGGGATCATTATTGCTGTGGTAATAGACTACACGCATAGCAATGGCAATTTGCCGCTAGAAACCAACCTACCCATTCTCAAAGACAAACTGAGTTATACCGACTTAATTCCTGGCGAACACAATGCTTGGTTTATTTATGTGCCTGTCATCATATTTATATGTATGGCAGTTACCAATGCAGTAAACCTCACCGATGGAATTGATGGATTGGCAGCAGGCACTACAGCTATCGTGGGTGCGGGTTTGGGCGTTCTTGCATATGCAGCAGGTAATATCAAATTTGCCGATTATTTAAATATCGTTTATGTGCCCAATAGCGGAGAAGTGGTGGTTTTCCTCGCTGCTGTTATTGGTGCTTGTTTGGGCTTTTTATGGTACAATGGTTATCCTGCCCAAGTTTTTATGGGCGATACCGGAAGCTTGGCTCTAGGCGGCGCAATTGCTGCTGTAGCCATTATTATCAAAATGGAATTGCTCATTCCTATTCTATGCGGTGTATTCTTTTCCGAAAGTTTATCCGTTGTGCTGCAAGTAGGTTGGTTTAAATATACCAAAAAGAAATACGGGGAAGGTAGACGCATTTTTTTAATGTCGCCCTTGCACCATCATTTTCAAAAACTCAACATTCCGGAAAGCAAAATCACCCTCCGTTTTTGGTTGGTTACAGTGCTTCTGGTATTGGCCACAATAGCATTACTAAAACTACGTTGACAAAAAGACTCGTCATATTGGGGGCCGGAGAAAGCGGAACAGGAACCGCCATTCTTGCAAAAAAGCAGGGGTGGGAAGTTTTTGTTTCCGACAAATCTGCTATTGCCAAAAAATACCTGGATATTCTTACAGAAAATGGTATTGATTTTGAGCAAGAAATTCATACCCCTCAATACATTTTAAATGCCGATGAAATTGTAAAAAGTCCAGGAATTCCCGATAAAGTTGAATTTATTCAGCAAGCAAAATCCAAGGGAATTCCCATTATTTCAGAAATAGAATTTGCAGGAAGATACACCAATGCCACCATCATCAGTATTTCAGGTACCAATGGAAAAACAACTACCACAAGCCTCATTTACCATGTATTAAAACAAGCCGGTTTTAATGTTGGACTTGGAGGCAATATTGGAAAAAGTTTTGCTTGGCAAGTAGCCACTGAAAATTTCGATTATTATGTATTAGAACTCAGCAGTTTTCAGCTCGATGGCAACTATCAATTTAAAAGCCATATTTCTGTACTTACCAATATCACACCAGACCATTTAGATCGCTATGATTATAAATTGGAAAATTATGTTGCAAGCAAATTCAGGTTGGGATTAAATCAAACCCAATCGGACTATTTTATTTATTGTTCTGATGATCCAATAACAGTTCAATACCTCTCAGATTTTGCCCCCAACTCTCAAATGCTGGGATTCTCTTATAACAAAACACCAAACAGCTGTGCATGGACCGAAAACGGAACCATACACATACATACCCCTAAAAATAAATACACAATCAATATGCAAGAAATTACACTTCGCGGTATTCACAACGCGTACAACACCATGGCCGCTGGAATTGTTTCCGGTTTGCTCGATGTTAGAAAAGAAAGTATCAGAGAAAGCTTAATGAGCTTTGAAAACATTGAACACAGGCTAGAACATGTTGCAAAAACAAATAATGTTGAATACATCAACGACAGTAAAGCAACAAATGTAAATTCTGCTTGGTACGCCCTTGAAAGCATGGAAAAACCAGTTATTTGGATTGCTGGAGGCGTGGATAAAGGCAACAATTATGAGGAATTGCGCCCATTGGTTCGAGACAAAGTGAAGTTTATTATTTGTCTGGGTTTGGACAACCGCAAAATACACCAAGCTTTTCAAAGCGATGTTGATATGATTATCAATACCATGAGTGCGAAAGAAGCGGTGCATGTTGCAAGTAGGCTTGCCACCGGAGGAGAAGTGGTGTTGCTCTCCCCAGCTTGCGCAAGTTTTGACTTGTTTGACAGCTACGAAGACCGTGGCCGCCAATTTAAAGATGCCGTTAAAAACCTATAAATGAATTTCTCAACCCGGTTTAGCAGAATTTTTCGCGGCGACCCATGGATTTGGGCCATTGTGATTATTCTTAGTCTTATTGGTATTCTGGCAGTGTACAGTGCAACTGTTACGCTTGCCTTTAGCAAACATGGTGGGAATACAGAATTCTACTTCCTTCGCCATACTGGCTTCCTGCTTATCGGGTTGTTCTTTTTGTATTTGTGTCATTTGGTCAACTACCTGTATTTCTCCCGCTTATCCCAACTCTTTATCTGGATTAGTATAGGACTACTGGTAATTACCTTGTTTGTTGGTTCAGAAATCAACAATGCCACGCGTGTTTTGCCTATTCCTGGTTTGGGAATCACTTTTCAAACTTCGGATATGGCCAAATTGTTTTTAATCATGTACATCGCAAGGTACTTGAGCAAGAACCAAGAAGAAATAAACAGTTTCAAAGTTTTTCGAAATATCCTTTTGGTCATCCTTTTGGTAGTAGCACTTATTGCGCCTGAGAATTTAAGCACTTCTCTGGTGGTGTTCACCACCTGTTGCATGCTTCTATTTATTGGCCGAATTAATTTAAAATACCTGGGCTTATTGGCAGGTGCTGGTGCTGTTTTAATTGGGTTGATGGTGATTATTCTGCTCAATATTAACACGGAAAACATGAGCAACACCCGCATACCTACTTGGAAAAAACGGATTGAAACATTTTTCCAAAAAGATGGAGGTGAAGGAAGTTACCAGCAGCTACAATCAAAAATTGCCGTGGCCACCGGCGGTGTGTTTGGCAAAGGACCGGGAAACAGCACACAAAGGGCTTACTTGCCCCATCCTTACTCCGATTTCATATATGCTATAATAATTGAAGAATACGGCTGGTTTGGAGGCGCACTGGTCGCCTGCCTCTTCCTGCTTCTGATTTACCGATGTATGAAAATTGTGGTGGATAGCCCCAAAGCTTTTGGGGCACTGCTAGCACTTGGCCTATGCTTTAGTATGAGTTTTCAAGCTTTTGTAAATATGGGCGTGGCTGTGGGCATTTTGCCCGTAACCGGCTTAACCATTCCCCTAGTGAGTATGGGAGGTACGTCCATCGTCTTCAACAGCATTGCATTTGGGGTGATACTTTCTGTAAGCAGAACCATACAAGAGAACAAAATTAAAGAACAACAAATTGTACCAGCATAGAATCATCATATCAGGTGGAGGTACAGGAGGCCATATATTTCCTGCTGTTGCTATAGCAAAAGAGCTGCGCTTGAGATACCCAGAATGCGAGCTGTTGTTTATAGGTGCCAATGGCAGAATGGAAATGGAAAAAGTACCTCTTGAGGGGTTTCGAATTATTGGTTTGGATGTTGCCGGATTAAGGCGCAGTTTCAGTCCAGCCAACATTAAGGTTGCTTTTCAGTTTGTTAAAAGTTATTTCAAAGCACGAAAAATTATTAAAGAATTTAAACCCGATATTGCTGTAGGCACCGGTGGATACGCCAGCTTAGCCGTGCTTTATGCCGCAGGGAAAATGAACATTCCTATGGTGATTTGGGAGGGAAATGGATTTGCCGGATTGGCAAATAAAATTCTCGCAAAAAATGCCACTACCATTTGCACCGGTTTGCCCAATATGGAAGCCTTTTTTCCTGCTTCAAAAACGGTATTTACAGGCAACCCTGTGCGTGCCGAAATATTACAACATACCTCAAAATCTCAAGCCATTCAATTTTTCAAACTCGATGAAAGCAAACCCGTTTTGTTTATCACTGGCGGCAGTTTGGGAGCCAGAACTATAAACAATACCCTTGAAAAAATTGCACCTGAACTTCTAAAAAAGGGAATTCAAATCATATGGCAAACGGGCAAAAACCACCAATCTCAGCTTCAGGATGATGGCATTAAAATATTTCCTTTCCTTAAAGAAATGCACTTGGCGTACGCTGCTGCAGACCTCATAGTTTCTAGGGCTGGAGCATTAAGTATTGCCGAAATAGCGGCTGTTGGAAAACCTGCAATCCTTATTCCCAGTCCCAACGTTACAGATGACCACCAAACACAAAATGCACTAAAACTTACCGACAACAAAGCCGCTGTATTGCTTACTGACAAAGAAGCGCCAGAAATACTAGAAGATACAATTGTTGAACTCATCTTCAATCCTGATGCGCTGCAATCATTAGAAAAAAACCTCAAGGTTCTTGCAAAACCGGATGCCACAAAAGCCATTGTTAATGAAATAGAAAAAGTATGGAAGCCCTTAAAATAAGCAACTACTCATATGCCTATTTCTTAG
>JADYZD010000278.1 GCA_020853295.1 Bacteroidia bacterium
GCAATTTGTTGTCGGAGTTTAGGAACCCCTGGCATAGGTGCATATTGGTTCAACCCTTTTTTCATATAATGGGTCACCAAATCCACCAGCTCAGGCGGGCAGCCAAAATCTGGAAAACCTTGAGCCATGTTCAATGCGTTGTGTTCATTGGCCATAGCGGTCATAATCGCAAAAATACTGGTACTGGCAGTGGGAAATTTAGAAACGATAGCGGCGCTGTTATCCATAAAAAGCACGCTAAGAAAATCAATTTTAATCCAAAGTGGGAAAATATTTTAATTATTTAACATTTGTTTAAACAAATATACTCTAAAGATTGTTACCTTTGTCTCACTTAAAAATTAAAAACATGGAATCAGCAACAACATCTACTACAAAATGGGCGTTAGACCCTACCCACAGTGAAGTACATTTCAAAATCAGACACCTTATGATTTCTACCGTTACAGGTGCTATCGGTAAATTTGAAGGCAGCGCAGAAACCAATGGCGACGATTTTACCAATGCCAAGGTGAATTTTTCTGCAGATTCTTCTTCAATCACTTCAGGTGATGCTCAACGTGATGGCCATTTGGCGACAGCAGACTTTTTTGACCACGCCAACCATCCCAATTTGACTTTTGAAAGCACTTCGTTTGAAAAAGTATCTGAAGGCAACTATACCATGAATGGCAACTTAACCATCAAAGGCACCACAAAATTGGTGGCTTTAAATGTAGAATTTGCAGGAATTGCTACTGACCCTTGGGGCAATGTAAAAGCAGGTTTTAATGTAACCGGCAGCATCAACCGCAAAGATTTTGGTGTAAACTGGAATGCAGCATTGGAAACAGGTGGATTTTTATTGGCAGATGAAGTAAAAATCAACTGCGAAGTACAATTGGCCAAACAAAATTAATTGCCAAACGCTGAGACACAATCAGCCAAATATAAGCCGCTTTGCAGCATTTGTAAACTGCAAAGCGGCTTTTGTTTGTTTGCTCTAAAAAGTATCAAAAAAAGTATTTAGTTTGTAACATGCATCCGTTGTCTGTAGTGATTATTACCTATAACGAAGAAGCCAATATTCGCAACTGTATCATGTCGGTTAAAAATATAGCTTCTGAAGTTTTGGTATTGGACTCCGGTTCCACCGACAACACGGTGGGTATAGCGAAATTGCTGGGAGCCAGAGTAGAAACCCATCCGTTTGATGGGCATATTCAACAAAAAAACAGGGCAAAAGAAATGGCAACCCACGCTTGGGTATTGTCTTTAGATGCCGACGAAAGAATTACTACTGAATTGTCAAACTCCATTGCTGCAGTGCTTGAGTCGCCAACAGCAAGTGGCTATAGCATGAACCGTTTGAACCACTATTGTGGCAAACCCATAAAAGGCTGCGGCTGGTATCCCGATGCCAAGTTGCGCTTGTGGCAAAAGGATGCAGGGAATTGGGGCGGCACCAATCCCCACGACAAGTTTATGTTGCACCAAGGAAATCCAGGTTTTTTAAAAGGAGATATTTTACACTTCACCTATAAAACCAAAGAAGCGATGGTGGAACAATCGTTTAAATTTGCCCGAATTGCGGCAAAGGAATTTTCTGTAAAATCTGCACCTTATTTGGTTTTTAAAATGTTGTTTAGCAGCATATTTAAATTTATAAAAACCTTCTTTTTTCAGCAGGGGTTTATGTTTGGAAGGGATGGTTACGAAATATGTTTACAACAAGCCATAGAAGTATTTACCAAATACAAAATGGCCTTGGCATATAAAATGAATCCACCTGTCCCTGTTATTTAAGTATACCGATTTAAAAACAGAAGCTGGCTGCGATGAGGCAGGACGCGGTTGTTTGGCTTGCCCAGTGGTAGCGGCTGCAGTTATTTTGCCGCAAAATTTCTCTCATCCCTTGCTCAATGATTCCAAACAAGTAAGTGAAAAAAACCGGCTCATTTTACGCGATTATATTCAAGAACACACCCAATGGGCAATAGGTATTTGCTCGCCCCAGGAAATTGATGAAATCAACATTTTAAATGCCAGTATTTTAGCCATGCACAAAGCATTAAATGCACTTGAGCATGTACCCAATTTTATATTGGTAGATGGCAACCGATTCAAAAAATATAACAACATTCCCCACGCATGCATGGTAAAAGGCGACTCCCGATTTATGAGCATTGCAGCGGCCAGTATTTTGGCAAAAACCCATAGAGATGCGTTGATGCAACAGATGCATTTGGAATACCCTGTATACGGTTTTAATTCCCACAAAGGTTACCCCACATTGCAGCACCGCAAGGCAATAAGAGAAGCGGGAATTAGCCCCGAACACCGCAGAACCTACAAATTGCTTGATGAACAAATAAAACTGTTTTAGGCAATTGGTTCATTTAGAACACATTGGCAGCTCCATAAAAACAAAAATAATCGGATTTTATCACCCAAAAGCAGGCATTTCGCTGCCGTCAATGACATAAATGTTTGTAAATTCGCAGCTTTCCATGAATGAAAAGGTTCTGATTCTTGACTTTGGGTCGCAGTATACCCAACTCATTGCCC
>JADYZD010000279.1 GCA_020853295.1 Bacteroidia bacterium
CTTGGGAAATCTATCAACCTCGGTTACATGGTTATACTTACCAATAATCTCAAGATACAAATCCTCGTGGTATGACAAACCCGTTTCTGGGTTTCGTGAAAATGAAGCAAGTGTTAGAGTCAAGAAATCATCAAACACTGTGCGTAGATCATGCGAACCATCAAAACTCTCCAATAGACTTTGAAAGGATTCTTTTATTTGTTTTTGTGCCATGTACAATTGTTTCATTGAGTATATGTCACAGGCACAATTGTCATAAGGCAGCTTTATTTCGGTAAACACCAACATTGTTGACTGTTGGCTACTTATCCAGCCCATTCCACTAGAAACATAAAAGGCTGGATAGGTACATAATGTCCATTATATAACGAGGTCATAGACCCGAAGCGCAAGCGGAGCCCATCGGGTTGTTGTATGAATGTACATTATGTAAAGTAGAGTAAACCAACGAATGAAATGTAAAGGGAAACGAAGCCGGCCAATTGGGTTTCCCGGGTCTTATTGTGAAAATATCAAGTCAGGCCGGTGGGTGGGAAATATTTTCGAATGAGACCAAATTTCAAGAGTTGGTTTCAACAGTCAACGCCGATTCCGCATTAATGGGATTCTATTAAAATTCTATCAACTAGAGAATTACATTTTGGAAGAATCTATTCCATCCATATTTCCATCCTTACAGTTTACTTTTTTACTATCTTTGAAATTTTAGTCTCATGTCTGAAAGCAAATTTTTTGAACACCAAACTATTTCGTCAAAAATCAAAGCCGAAATAGTATCTAATTACTTTCCAAAATATTGCAATATCATTGTTGCGAAACATAAGCCTAAACAATTACGCTACATTGATTTATTCGCTGGACCTGGAATATACGAAGATGGGAGTGAAAGTACTCCTATTCTAATAGCTCGCAACTGCCTATATAATCAATATCTCAGAGACAATGTTTGGTTCATATTTAACGATATGGAACACTGTAATACTTTGAAAAGTAATTTCATGGAACAATTCCCAGAAGGGACTTTTAAAATCTCTCCATTCTTTAACAATCTTAAGGTTGGTGAAGCGCATAGAATTACTGATTTTCTCGTAAAATCAACAATGATAAACGGACGAAATGAATCACCTTCAGTGCTTTTCATTGATCCGTTTGGGTATAAGGGTATAGAGACCAAGGTTCTTGCAGAATTCTTAAAAAATTGGGGTAATGAGATATTTTTATTCGTAAATACTAAAAGAATTCATCCTGCACTTGAAAATGACAAGTTTGAGGATTTAATGAAACAACTTTTTCCAACACAATTAGAAAAAATAAAAGTAGATAGACGATATAAGTCCACAGTCATCGAAAGACTAAATTTGATAATAGATGCTCTTGGAGAAGAGTATAAAATATTACTAGACACAAACAATTTATTTTATACGGCTTTTAAGTTCCAAGAAGAGGACAGTGATGGAACAAGTCACTATATTCTTCATTTTACAAAAGGTGTAAGAGGTTTTGATTTGATCAAAACCATTTACAACGACTTTGCGAATGTCGGCACGTTCTTTGACGGTAAAAATACATATACTTTTGACGCAAAGAAATACGGTAAAGATGTCGTAGAACTGTTTGACCAAAATGCAGAAAATATAAAACAACTAAAAGCAGACATATTTAGCAATTTCAAGGGTAAAACAATAAAAGCTATTGATTTATTTGATAAATTCCACACAAAACACTTATTCAGTAGAGCCCATTATACTCAAGCGTTAAGAGAACTTGTTACCGATGGTCTTTTATCATCAAGATTTACTGACAACAAAAGCCATAGTGTTTCTGTTTTAATTTCCAAAGATTGCGAACTAACTTTCAAAAATGGCTAATTCCTCCATTGAATGGACTGAAATGACCTGGAACCCAACCACTGGTTGTACAAAGGTTTCAGACGGCTGCAAGTTCTGCTATGCCGAAATAATGACTAGGAGACTAAAAGCTATGGGACAAGAAAAATACAAGTATGGATTCAAAGTTGTAAGAACCCACCCTGATACTTTGTTAATTCCATATACCTGGACAAGCCCTAAAACAGTGTTTGTGAATTCAATGAGTGACTTATTTCATGAAGATGTCCCATTAGAGTTTATAAAGGATGTTTTCAAAGTAATGAATGATAACAAACAACACATTTTTCAAGTATTAACAAAACGGTCCGAAAGGCTAGCAGAAATACACAAAGAACTCAAGTGGACAAAGAATATCTGGATGGGAGTATCTGTCGAGAATGAAAAAGTTTTAAGCCGAATTGAGGATCTAAGAAAAACAAGAGCTAAAATAAAATTCCTCTCCCTCGAACCGCTAATAGGACCATTAAATAATTTAAATCTGTCAAAGATAAATTGGGTAATTGTCGGTGGAGAAAGTGGTTTCAAGCCAAGAAAAATGGAATCAGAATGGGTACTGAATATCCTTAAACAATGTGAGAAGGCTAATGTTCCATTCTTTTTTAAACAATGGGGTGGTAAAAATAAGAAAGCAGCAGGCAGAATTCTAAATGGGCGTACATATGATAATATGCCTACATAAAAAAGAGGCTGCCAATTTATTTGGGACAGCCTCTAAAATTTAATTAAAGTTCTACACTTTGCTTTGCGTTTTTAAATGATAACTCACCTTTGGGTGTCATTACAAAGTTGTCGTCACTTTTAATAATAACGTTGCGTTCCAACAATACATCAATGTATTCGAATGATAATATACCAGGAGGAAAAGCAAAAATTCTTTCATTCGAATCTATAAAAGAATATAGATCACTGATTGGTAACGGTTGGTTTTCGGAAATGTGTTTTAAGATACAGTACTTTGTGTACTCATACCTGGTTGCCTCTCTATTAATGTTTGGAGGCATTTGAAGAACTGTTGCTGGGCTCATATTTTTAGTATTAATTTGTTTGACTTTGTTGATTTACTATTAATTGTACAATAAAGTCATTAAAAATGCTACTGCACTTTTGATGATACTCCCTATCTGACCGAACCTTGTTTTTCACAAAAAAAAGTCTTGGATTAACTACATTTCGGGTTGTTTCCTTCAATGATCTGAGATAAATCGAAATATCAGAGACATGCACAAGACCATTCTTAGTAAATATTTCGACTGGTTCTTTATCTTTAAAGATTTTTGGAGTACAATCGGCTATAAACAACTCTATTCCACATTCTGATTCCAGAATATTTTTTAATTTATCATATTGCTCAGATTCCAAATTTAACAAATCATTAATGATCTCAATTATTTTATTCTCCATCTTTTCGAAAGAAATTCCATATTCATTAATCAGTCGGCTTTCAATAGTATCCAAAGAATATTGTATATCGCTTTCTCTCTTCCACAAAGGTACAATATGTTCAATTTTTCTATATAATACTACCTCTAGTAATTCATTCAAATTGTCATTACGTATTTCCTTTTTTGTACAATCATGGTATATATTCTGCAACAATGCACGTAGCCAATTATCATCATAATATTCATAATTATATTTACTTAAAATACACTCATGTGCCTGATTCTTTGCCTCGCAAGTAATAAAACCCGATATTTGCAATCGTTGAATAATATCACGCTCTTTTCCCTGAGAATAAATATCAAATAATTTTCTAATTAACAACTCTAAAGCTTTATCACAGCGCAATACATTGTGATGATGAATAATATATTTATACATCAAATACCTTTGATGAAAAAACTCTTCTATGGCCGACTGAGCCTGTGGCTTTAAAACTATTTTAAATTGTTCATTTTCTAAATGTAGTTTAATTGATTCCAAAATCCTATCCAAATCAATTGCTCCCAACTCTGATGATGAAGACTTTGGGTCACGTATACAATAATCTAAACGGTCAGCATCTAACTCACTTGAAATTATAGTATGCAAACAACTAATAATTGAGTCTAACAGATTCAATGACTTTTCAGGTCCATGTTTACCTTTATTCAATACAAAAATCACTTTTGATAAATGAAGACATGCCTTGTTTATATCACCATTAATTTTTAAACCCATTATTATATCAATACCTTTCATCTCATGAAGAGGTAATTTATACGGGGAATAAATACCAAGAGTTCTTAGGTTTTCATTAAATTTTGCATTAACAATAGTAAGATTGTTAGAAATGATATCAGATTCTTCTGCCAATTTATTTTTTTCTACATATCCTTCTAAGGCATATTCAAACAGATGACTAAAAGGATAATGTCCTATATCATGCGCAATGCACGCAATCCTAACAGACTGCCACAATATATTCAAAAGTGCTATTTCCTCTTGAACATTTAAATCATTAGCACCAGAATCAAAAATTGGATGAGTTATACTTGCAATATTACCAAACTCACTCCCCCATTCAGAAAATAATGACCCAATTGGACTAATTGCATTTGTCTTACTGGCAACTAATTCTCTGGCAACCCTCAAAAATTTCAATAACGTTTCATCTTCAGCATTTTCTACTGCTTGCTTAAACATTTGTCCACCCAGATGCATAACACCTAGTGAGTGACAAAATCTATCAGAATGATTT
Source organism: Bacteroidia bacterium (assembly GCA_020853295.1). GTDB lineage: Bacteria > Bacteroidota > Bacteroidia > NS11-12g > UBA955 > JAGXTF01. The sequence goes on from JADYZD010000279.1 coordinate 4,570, forward strand.
GAGGCATACGTATAGTACACCAAAGAATTTTGGCCAACGAAACGAAGTCTTTGAAAAATAGGGTTCTCGATTATTTGTTTTTCAAGAGGGGTAATGTGAATATACCCGTGAATATTGTCTTTAAACACACTCACCTTTGTATTACCCTCGTTTTTCATTCCTCTGACCCTAATTAAAACGCTAATATTGCCCATACTTTATACAAGTTCACCATAGAAGTTTTCAACACTTGTTGATTCTGGTGTTTTAGGGGTATCTTTCTGCAATGCTATAAGTCTCCTCCAAAGCGGACAGTTCCAGAAATACTGGGTGGGCAATAAAATGTGGTTTAGCCGCAATGGGTAAGGAAAACTCTTTAAGACAAACGGTGTCGCGTGAGCAGCCGTTTGGTTTAATGTGTTTTCGTGTGGGTGAATAAATTGATTGAGTAATTCAAAGTCAGGGATACTTATGCTGGAAAGGATTGGAAGCAAAGGATCCTGGCGCGAATACGCAAATGAATTTATCACCTTTGGGCGTGCTGGGTAAATTCCTTTAAAAAGGGTGGGTATAAATTAATTTCTTAAAACCTGTTAACTCCTAATTGTATTTTTAATATTTTTGGAGAAACAATAATTATGACTACACTTTTTGAAACCCTAAATGGCCTATTTGGTGGAAAGGCACCACGTATTTTGCGCGCGTATTTATTGCGTGGAGTTATTACACCCAGCTTAAAAGCCCAAATCACCAAAAACATTGCAACAATCTTAGCCAAGAACCCAAGAAAACACTTCAAGTTTGGCAAAACAGGCAATGAACATGCACGGGCAAAGGACTTTGACGACTACAAAATAGCACCCTATACAAAAATGTACTTGCTCTACACCTCAACCGTTGAGAGTCGAGTAAGTGAACTTGAAATCTACTACATCCGCAAATACAAGGAACTGAGCTTGTGTGATAACAAAAGTGAAGCCAATCACAAAATGGACCAGCGCAATGGACGATTCTATTTATATATGGTTATTTAGATATACGCTATCTATCTGAAATTTTAGTGCAATACATTAATCTGATACCTAAAACAAGGTAACTAGAGAACTCTAAAAACCTATTCTATCCAAAATTCATCAGTCAACCAATCAATAGGAAAACCCATTTGTTCAATATTTATTTCTGAATATTTTCTAATTAAATTAATAAGCTCTGATCTAAAAAGATAGAAATGCCCTGTTGACTTTAATAGATACAAAAGAACACAAATATTTGGGTACAGTCGATGAGATTTAGTAAACCGAGGAAAATTGCCAATATTCTTTTTGGGAATAGTGGGTATTGCATGAAAATGGGAATCCCACAATCTACTGTGGTGCGCACAAATATTACGAACAAGAGAGATACAATGAACCCAACTTGCCAGAACATCTGGATCAAGGATTCCAAAATGTTTAGATATTTCCTTCTTAGGATAATAAAGAGTATTGGCGTTTTCATACAATTTAGAAATTAAACCAAAAGTAAGATTCTCAAATGAGAACCAAGATGGAGGATTCTTCGGGGGATCATACTTTTTAAAATAGTTTCTAATCTGTGGATCCGTTTGTTTTGAACGCTTAACTTGAGATTTCAAATGCTCACAGTGTTCAAAATGAAGATGTGGCTTTTTGAAGTACGTATCATATTCAAACCACCAAGCAATAGGTCTTTTCTCAGGAAACTGCAATTTCTCAAATTCAGAATAATAGTAACTGAACGTAGTCCTAAAAGCAACTTCAAATTTCTCTATAGCCTTAAATAACAAATGTTTCAGTTCTGCATCAAACTCATAAACATATACGATATCTTCCCATTTTGTACTGGTATTAAATCCATGATTTGAATCATGCATGATCTGGTATCTAAACATGTAAGGCTTGACGCGAGCATAACTAACATTAAAAAGAAATTTTCTAACTTCATTTTTATCCTCAATAATCAATCCACGTTCAAGCAATTGCTGAATCTGTTCTTCGATATTCTTATGTTCTTTAGGAAACGGTATTTTATCAGACATAATGCACCCATAAAAAAAGAGACCCACCCATATTGCGCATTCACATTTGTGTCTAGGCGTGGGTGGGTACTATTATCTTCAAACTAACAACAAGTCTGATTACTGGAATCCACAACTTATCGTATGTCTTGTATTTTGTAAAAAGGACGGCAAAAGTAATATTTTAAAAGCTCATATGCAAGCTCATTGCTAACTTTTTTATATCTCTCTTATATTCAATGATATAGAAAAGTGCATAGACTGTAAATATTGACAGTTTTACATAAAAGTAGCATAAAATGCTGCACCCTGTACCATGAAGTCAGGTTGGCAAATTTTCTAAAACCACACTTTTTCCACACAAATCGTCCTATTCTAAAAACCCAAAACGGATTTCCCTTTCAACATCCATCCGCTTTCGAGCAAAGATTCGGTGGTTTCTTTCAATAATGGCATTCTTTAAATTATGTGGCATGTGTAGGTTCGGTACAGAATCAGCCGAAAACGGCATCGATGTGGCTCCATCAATCATCAGCTTGACATACATACCATATTTAGGAAGGTTGATAATATCTTCTCGATTAAAAACCGGGAAGAATTCAGGTTCTATAAGCTCAGCATCTTTGGAACCTACCCGAAAACAAATAATTGTACCAACATTACCAAATACAGCAGAGCGAGTATCATCATCCAATTGATCAAGATACTGGTGAGTCAGAAATAGAGATAATTTGTACTTTCTGGCCTCGGAAAGAATCTCCGCAAAGCTGTGGTTAACAAACAAATGGGCCTCGTCAATGTATAAAAAGAAAGGTTTTCGCAAGTGCTCAGGAACCCGAGCTCTTGCCATCGCACACAGCTGAATTGATGTCACCATGATACTACCAAGTATTGCCGATACATCATCACCTAAATGCCCCTTGGATAAATTACAAATCAAGATTTTTCGTGAGTCCAGAATATGTTGCAGCCTGAATGTCCTTGTTTTTTGACCTAAAGAATTTCGCAATGGCATAGAACTATTAAAGACACCCATCTTGTTTAGTATCGGTGCTATGGCTTCATTTCTAAAGGAAGGGGTGTATTTATCAAACTCCGCATTAAAAAAGCTAATGACTGGATCTGACTTAACGTATTTAAGTATTTTAGCACGATGCACTGAGTTTGAAAGAAATGGTTGAATATCCAACAGGGTTGCGCCTGGGTATTCTAATAGTGCCAATAGGGTGTATCTTAAAATGTGTTCAAGTCGAGGGCCCCAACTCTCAAACCAAATTTTCTTAAACGTGCTGATTAATCCTGACACGACAAGATGTCTGTGGTCTGGATGGACACCAACCATTGGATTAATACCAATTGGAAAGTCTATATCTCCCGGATTAAAATAGACGACATCTTCCATTCGGTGCTCGGGAATGTAATTTAATATACTCTCAGCTAAATCTCCGTGGGGGTCAATTAATGCTGTACCATGTCCTCTGTTAATGTCAGAGAGAATCATATTTAAAAGCAGGGTTGATTTTCCAACCCCTGTTTTACCTATTGAATAAATGTGTGCCATGCGATCTAAATCACGAATACCAAAACGTCTGTGTTCGTTTCGAAAGTTTGTAATCCCTACTGGGGTTACATCAATTGTTTTTATGTATTTATTACTCATGCTTGAAATAATAAACTTATAGCACCCCTGTTGTAACTGGGCTGAAATTCGGAATATCGACAATTAAGCCAGGCTTAATAACGCAGAATAAACTCGGTATGCTGATTCTATGTATATCTCGGCAGAAGACTTAGAAACACTTAAAAACATTCTTCAATCCAAGTATGATTTTCATGGTAGTGATTCTGACGTTTCTGAAATAGCTCAAAACATACTAAAAAGTATCCTCATTGCAAATCAGTACCCGATTCCAAAAGATTGGTTTATCCACTCGGGAGAGAGCTCACAATAAGCTTCTCAGGTAATTTTACTTACCCGCTAATCTATGGTATAACCGACTTATGAATACAGCTAACAAATACATCATATATGCCCGTAAATCATCGGAAAGTGAAGACAGGCAAATTCAGAGTCTGGGAGATCAGGTCTCAAGCCTGAATCAGTTGGCTGCTATTAAAGGACTGCACATTGTAGAAATCTTAGAAGAATCAAAATCCGCTAAACAACCTGACAAGCGCGAGGTATTCAACTCACTCATGAAAAGAATTGAAAATGGTGAAATCCAAGGAATACTTGTCTGGTCAATGAATAGACTATTTCGTAACCCAGTAGACCAGGGCCGTGTCGGTTGGCTACTTCAAACTGGCAAACTGAAAGAAATCCATACAGTAGACAGAGTATATCTGCCCAGTGATAACGTGCTGCTGTTCAATGTTGAAGGTGGTATGGCCAACCAATACATACTTGACCTTTCAAAGATGGTCAAACGTGGCTTAAAGATTAAAACAGAGAAAGGTTGGAGACCAGGACTCCCGCCAATTGGATATAAAAACAACAAAGAAAATGGAACCATCGTCACCGATGAAACCAGATTCCATATTGTACGCAAAATGTGGGACTTGATGCTCACCGGGACATATAGCCCGAGAAGAATTGCCGACATTGCAAATACAGAATGGAACTTCAAAACACCTGCACACAAGCGAATAGGTGGCAAACACCTGTGCTACTCAGCTATCTATCGCATTTTTTCAAATATCTTCTATACTGGCATGTTCGAATACTCTGGCGGCTTACACATGGGAGCCCACAAGCCAATGATCACAATGGACGAATTTGAAAAGGTACAACAGCTTCTCGGGACCAAAGATAAACCACTCCCCTACAGCAATCAACACGCATATACTTCAACCATCAGCTGCGCAGTGTGTACCGGGAAATATTCAGTCACACAGAAACGAAAATATGTAAAAGCAACCGATAGCTATCAACTCTATACATACTACCAATGTAGCAGAAAAGGTCATAAACGTAACTGTAATATAAACGTGCAAAAGCCATTAACAAAAAGAGACCTTGAAAAACAAATCTCAGAGATCGTGTACTCATTCGCACTCGACAAGGATATTGTAGACTGGGCTAATGAGGTATTGAGAAAAGCAAAAGGTACCCCATCACTAGAAGACAATACCGAACTACTCAAAGAGTCTATCTCTCAAGCTAAAAAATCACTTCACAACCTATACAGGCTCGCATACAACAAAGATATAGACCCAGAATTCTTTGAAACGGAAGAAAAAGGATTAAAAAAGCAAATATTCAAACTTGAAACAGAACTCAAAAACGGTATCAAAGTGAAACCAAAGAACACCATCAGCTACCTAGAAGCAGGAATGGGGCTCAATTTGTTCTATCTCAACACAATCAAACATGGTAAACCTCAGGAAAAAAGTCTTTTACTCAAAAGTATAGGTTCGAACTGGCGAATGGAGGGTAAAAAGCTATATTTCACAAGGCATAAATGGGTAAATGCCCTTGAAAATCTCAGGTCCCTATACCATACCGAAAATGACTGGTTCGAACCAAGAAAAAGTCTTATAAAAAAAGGCCAGAATTCTAATTCTGACCTTCTATGTCCCACCCTGCGGAGCATTGTAGAGTCATTCGAGAACTCTTTTTATGAGGAACATGAAAATGACCTTATAGAATCATATTTAAAAGTCAGAGAGCAATATACCGAACTGGATAATACCGAAGTCAATCCAAACCATCCTGACAATGAATATTATAAAACAAATGGTGAATAACAATTGACCTTCCTGTGTCTTCGGGAAAGCTAAAATTTGATTTGAAATAATGCTCCTTTACTACACTACACCCAGAATGATACTGTTCATATCTAGCAAGGACAGTCATTGCTAGATATAAAATAATATTCTCTAATTGAAGTTCCGCCCATGTTTTGAGACAAAGATACTATTCCGAGAATCAAAAAAATGAAAAACCGAACCTATGCAAAAACACAGGCCCGGTCAAATTAATTTCCAGAGTGATCAACAGATAACTCTAGGGTTGAATCTTTTATAGAATAGCATATTTTTAAAAAAAATACAAGACAAATCACGTCTTAATATAAATATTCAAGTTTTATTGTAAATTTGAGAAAGAGAGGGGGTGGTCAAAATGGCAGATAACTATAGGGTTGAATCAAAGACAGTCCGCAAGGATGTCTTACCCGTAGCAGTCGATGCAATGTTGTCTCTCGTTTCTGTTGGTATGTTTAGTACTACGCAAGAAAGAGAAGAACACACGGTCACCAATGAAAGAACTGGGCAATCTGTAACCTTTGATAAAAAGGAAGATGCGCTGGACTTCATTAAAAATGATCGTAGGTAATGAAGACAACTTTTCCGAGTCCACTTGTGTGGGCTCGGAAATTATTCTATGCAAATTCAAATCACCTGTGATAAAATAAATTCATATACGACTTTATTAGATTTCGGAACTTTCCGAATAAAGGGCCACTTATTTTCTACTATTTTAAATACTACATTAAAGAAATGGAGAATCAAGAAAAGAAATATTATCCAAATAATTTAAGAAAAGCCAGACTGTCACGGAACTTGAGACAAAAAGATGTTGCATTCTGTCTTGGCATAGAAAGCACGAGTCAAATTGCCGAATGGGAAAATGGCACCTGCACTCCGAATTTAGATAATATTTTTAAGCTGTCAATCTTATATCGCACATTACCAGAAGCTTTATTTCTTGAAAAATACCTTGATTTAAAAACATTTGTCAATGACAATTTTGACAGACTAACAAAGATCACCGGATAAGATTGATCCAATTTGATTCTCCAACAGTATATCGTAACGTTCATCGTTTCGATTACCGAATTATTTATAATAACGTATACGTTACGTAGTAATTAAAACAATGGAATATCAAACATCAATTGCGAGACTAGCTTTGGAAATTGCCGAAAAATTAAATGATAGAGAATCTTTAAAAACATATGAGATTTATGCAAGGACATACACTGAGAAGTATCTGAGATCAACACTGGAGAGAGCATTACAAACACCGGAGGATAAAATAAGAAAATCGCGTGGGGCATTATTTACGTTCCTTCTAAAACAAAATGCAAACACCACAGCAGGCAATAATAGGACTTAGTCCAGGAATGCGAACTTTGGGTGTGGCAATAATTAAGCGAGGCGAACTTCTATATTGGTCAACCAAAACCCATAAGTACAGATACAATGAAAAGAAAACTAAAAAAATTGTGGCCCAAGTATTGGTACTCCTAAAACGGTATCAGGTAAAGCACTTGGCTATAAAACAAATACACCCTCATCGGTGCTCACCAGAACTCCAAGAGCTAACCAATGATATAATATTATTGTGCCAGCAAATGAGAGTAACAGTGTCGATCTATGACATTGAAAACATCAAGCGACTACTACCCATCGAAGCAAATAACAAGGCATCTCTTATTAACTGGGTGAGCTACAGGTATCCAGAAATAGCATACCTCAGAGTTGCAAGACATGAAAAGCCTACACACTATCATTACAAGGTCTTTGAAGCTGTTGCAGTTGCCCACCTGGCAATAGCAACATAAAAACTGCCCGCAAGTCGGGCAGTTTTTGTTATGAGTGTTGACTGATGATCCCCAGGTTAACCAGCCTGTAATACATGGCTTCCTTGCTGACCTTAAACTTGTCAGATAATGATTCAATCACCGTTGGCAAGTCCATCTCGTCATATGCGGTGGATCGTATTTCCTCAATTACCAGCCTCTCTGGTATCAACAGATTAGCAGCAAAAATATTTGCTTCGCGTTCTTTGGCATATTCAGCATTTGAATTAAACTCACTGCGGTAGAGTTTGAATTGACTCTCCTTCTTTGAGTCAACAAGCAAATGCGTATCTGCCAAATGACCCAATACATAATGACCAAGTTCATGAGCCAGAGTAAACCGGCGCCTGGTCTCGGGATGATTTTCATTTACCACAATAAAATATTTGCCATGCTTAAACGTGATAAATCCCGATACATCATCTGGCATTTCTTCAAGAGAGTATTCAACAGGAGCCGGGAGAAAGTTCAATTCCAGATTTTCAAATTCAACTGGAGCAGCCAACACGTCACATGTGAGCTTATTTGCTTTACGGGCTATTGCTGAGATATTCATTTTAATTTATTAATTATTGAGAGTATACTCTGAAAGTCTAAATCAGTATTACGCTTCAACTCGGATTGAACCAACTTTTCTATAAAAATCTCGTCTTTATATACATCGGTCATAGTGGGAATGAGGTCGCTGATTTCACAACCGCACTTATAAGCAAGTGAATAAACTAGAATCAAAGGAGGATTACCCAACCCAAGCTCAAAGTTTGCGATTGAACCGCGACTCATCCCAACCTTAATCGCAAAATCAGTCTGGGAAAGTTTTAACTTTTTCCGCTGGGCTCGAAGCCTTTTACCAAATTGCCTTTGAAGCGCTTCGATAAACTCCTCACTCAGTTGTTCAAACATGGTGCAAAGTAAGTCATTATTGATGAATTAATACATAGCCCAACAATGTATTTGTACATCAGCAATGTACATTGTGTATATTTTACCTTTGAATATTTAACTTCAAGTTGTAAACCTCGGGTGGCTTATTTGTGGATAAAGCAACTTGATATTTTTAAACGACAGTCCTACTTTTGTAAAAAATACTAATCAATAAGAAGCGACACATAGAAACAAAGCCACATAAAAAAAGAGGTTGCCGTCTACAACCTCTCCAAATGAAAGTAAATCTCTTTTGCCGGAGTTCATGAAGGGCTTGTCACCCAACTCATTCTTTCAGGGTTCAAATGTATAGTTCTCGGTTGAACTATGCAAGATGCTGGGACAAAAAGCGCTGGTCACGTGTTCCTTCTATAGCCAAAATCAATATGTCAAAAATTAAATTAAACACAGGCGATGTTTTACGGACAGTAAAGCAGCGCGCCACCGACATAATGCACTATGCCATAGCATATGGCAAAATAAATGGTGTATTCTATGTCGCAGAAAATAACGTTGACACCGGTGTTATACTGGTGCCCTTGACTGAATTTGTCGAAAGATATGGTTCAGCCAACATCTCTATTCACGCGAACTATTTTAACTCGCAGCAAATCATGAATACTCAGCGTAGGATTGTGAGCATGCTCAACAAGGGTTACAATATGTTCACGTTCAACTGCGAAAGCTTTGTTAACTGGGTGCTCTATGGCAAACCAACATCAGCCCAGGTTAAAAAAGCTGGTAACATCGTGCTTGGCACAGCTGCCGTTTTTTGTCTATTTGCGATATTAAGTGGAGGAGGTCAAAACAATGGCTGATGCAAAGTACCAAATCAAGAAGGCCGTAAATGGGCAGTATACTTTTGTCCTACGATCAAAAGGAAATGCTGAAATCATTTTACGTGCTAGCGAAACATATGTTACGAAACAGGGTTGTATAAATGGCATTAACTCTTGCCAGATAAACAGTCCATATGACAGAAACTATGTGAAGCGACTGTACAGCTTTTCTCTATTAGCGGCAAACTCTAAAGCGATTGGTGTCTCGGAGGAATATTCCTCGGTAGCAGCAAGAGAAAATGGAATTGCTGCGGTCAAAAGAGACGGGCCAACTCCAATTATTGAGGATTTAACATAATCCAGATTTCATCAAAGAGGGCTTCATATGAAGCCCTCTTTTTTTATTATAAAACGCGCTAATTTTGGTCTCCTTATTGCGGGGATAAAATCTGTTAGGCTGAGTGTAAGTAAAAATATGACAAAGAAGAAAATTGCTATTTGGATTCGTGTATCTACAGAAGACCAAGCAAAAGGAGAATCACCAGAGCATCACGAAAAACGTGCTCGGTTGTATGCAGAGAGTCAGGACTGGGAAATTGTCACTGTGTATCATCTTGAAGCTGTTTCAGGCAAAAGTGTCATGGATCACAGAGAGACACAGAGAATGCTCAAAGATCTAAGCCAAGGCCGGATAACGGGCCTCATATTCTCTAAGCTAGCAAGACTCGCCAGAAACACACGAGAATTACTGGAGTTTGCCGAAATTTTTCAAAAATATGGCGCTGACCTCATATCCATGCAAGAGCTTATTAATACATCAAATCCTGCTGGTCGTTTGTTCTTTACCATTATTGCCGCTATGGCGCAGTGGGAACGTGAAGAGATTGCCGAGAGGGTTTCAGCATCGGTACCCATTCGAGCAAGCATGGGAAAATCCTTAGGTGGTGCACCTCCCTATGGATATGACCGAATTAATGGCAAACTGGTAATTAATCAAAAAGAGGCTGAGATACGAAAACTCATGTTTGAACTCTTTGATAAGCATCAAAAGAAAAAACAAGTTGCGCGCCTACTCAACGAAATGGGTTTTACAACCAGAAGTGGCGGAGCATGGACTGATACTACCCTAGTGAGACTTCTACAAGATCCAATCGCGAAAGGCCTCAGGCGAGCCAACTATTCAAAAAGTCAGGGGCCGGGTAAGGGATGGAAAGAAAAACCAAAAGAAAACTGGGTATTCACTCCGGCTCCAGCAATAGTTTCAGGGGAATTGTGGGATAGGGTTAATAAAATTCTTGATGAACAAGCGGTGAGTAATAAGAAAGTAGCGCGGCAAACGGTTCATCTGTTTAGCGGTATTGTTATTTGTCACTGTGGAACTAAAATGTATGTACCATCCAATTCCCCTAAATACACCTGCTTTACCTGCCGAAATAAAATCTCCACAGAAGATCTTGAAGCAATCTTTCATGACCAGCTCAATCAGTTTCTCTACTCAGATGATGAACTGAAACAATTCATTCATGGTACAACTGACAAACTCAACGAGTTAACTCAAATCCAAAAAACTCTTGAAAATTCCGTAAATGACCTCTTTCAGAAACAAGAATCACTTATTGCCCTGCACACCGCTGGTAAGCTAACGGTTGAGAACTTTGATGAGCATTACAATCCTGTAGCTACTGAATACAAATTGCAGAAGGAACAGCTCGATAAACTTAACCTAGAAATCAGGTTAGAGTCTCAGAATTCCCAAGATGCCGAAGTACTGATAACAGATGCTAGAGATTTATATTCATCGTGGCCCAAATTCAGGCAAGAAGACAAACGTAGGCTCATTGAAGGAATCACGGAAAAGATAGTTGTAGAAAAAGATGAGATCCATATCGAGCTCAAATATTTGCCCGCCCCATCTCTTTTAGAATCAATGGCTAAAGGGCAACACAACCACAAGGATTCATGCTGGCCACCAACATAAAACTGCTGGGGTATTCTACCGACCATTTGGCCCTAGAAATGGTCACCCTGCGTTCTTCTAATGGTTGGCGCATTACCTCCAAAACAGTGCGCTTAAATTCTGGCAATTCATCCAAAAACAGCACCCCATTATGTGCCAAAGATATTTCACCCGGCTGGGGATTGTTGCCTCCACCCACCAATGCCACATCGCTAATGGTATGGTGCGGTGCCCTAAATGGGCGCTGGGCAACCAGTGATGAACTTGCTCCCAATTTGCCTGCAACCGAATGAATTTTGGTGGTTTCCAAAGCCTCATGCAAGGTCATGGGCGGCAATATGGTGGGCAGTCTCTTGGCCAACATGGTTTTTCCTGCACCTGGCGGGCCTATTAATATAATATTGTGCCCACCTGCCGATGCTATTTCCATAGCACGCTTAATATTTTCCTGCCCCTGTACATCACAAAAATCCACATCGTAGGAGGTGTAAGCTGCCTCAAAATCCCCACGTGGATCTGCCAATACCCTTTTCAATTCCAATTTGCCATCCAGAAATTCCGCCACCTCGCGCAGGTTCTTTACCCCATACACTTCCAGGTCCTTTACAATGGCCGCTTCTTTGGCATTTTCTTCGGGCACTATAATTCCCCTAAACTTGTCTTTCATGGCCTGCAAGGCAATAGGCAAAGCGCCTTTAATGGGCAACACCTGTCCATCCAGACCCAGCTCACCCATAATCACAAAATCTTCCAAAGCCTCGCCTGAAATTTGAAATGTGGCAGCGAGCATACCCACGGCAATGGGCAAATCATAAGCACTGCCTTCTTTGCGCAAATCTGCCGGCGCCAAATTGACCACTACTTTTTGCCGCACCGCTTCAAAACCGGAGTTTTTAATCGCAGCATCGGTGCGAAAAATACTTTCCTTCACCGCAGAATCGGGCAATCCTATTACAAAATTCTTGAAATCGTTAGAGGTGGCACCTGTGTTCACCTCCACCGTGATGCGGGTAGCATCTACCCCATGCACAGCACTCGCATAACCTTTTACAAACATAACTCATTAATAAATTTTTGAACTTTTTATAACTTTTAAACCAATATCAGACACCGCCTGAATTTCTTCATCCTGCATGTTCTGACTTATTTTTAATGTATATACTCCAGGCTCCAGTTTTAAGCTTTGCTTCATCATTTGCTCGTAGCTTATGAGGTTGCTCATGCCTTTGCCCAGCCATTTTCCTGTTTTGTCCGACAACTGAATTTGAAACAATTCCTTCATTTTCACCCCCTTGCTTTCAAGGGTATAAATCAAATAAATATTGGAATAGTTATAGCTGCCGGTAATTCTTAAACCACAGATTAAATCGTAAGCATAATTCTTTTCGGTGATGGTAAAAGTAAAAGACTTGGCATCATGCCAGCTCCATTTCTCGGTATTCACTTCTTGGAAACCATCAAAAACCTTGTTCTTCTCTGCAATGCAACCAAACAACGCAAGAGAGGCTGCAAAGCCCACTACCATATATTGTTTCCACATTGCCATCTTATCCAATTTTTTTCAAAAGTAATTCAATCAATTCTTTTTCACCATCAAACAACACATTTACTTCTGTACAAACTTCAAAAACAGGAACTCCAATGCGCAAATGTTGCATGCGTGTTGCATCTTTTCTGCTGGTCACAATTCCCCTTGCACCTGTTGTTTTTACAAGGGTTTCCCAATGTTCAACATCGGTTTGTTTAAAGGCATAATGGTCCGAATAAGCAAAGGATTCCAGCACCATATAATTTTTTTCAACATCCGATTTAAAAGCAGTATTGTGTGCCAATGCAGATACCAAAACCACTGCAGCACCTGTTTCAAGTTCCTCTCCCAACTTTGTTTTCGCCGCAGATTGGAGGTAGGCCGCAAAATATACAGGCACCTTGTATTTGCCCAATGCCACTTTGCTTTTCTCCCCTTCTGCCATTTCCATATTCTCCGGACATTTGGTAACTACAATAGCTGTTGCCTGAGATGCGGCTGAAGCAAACTCCCTCAATTCACCTGTAGGAATTGGCAAATCCGCATAAAACGGTTGTCTGTAATTGCACAATAACACATACGCATTGGCCTGTAAAGCCAGGTGCTGAAATCCGTCATCCAACAAAATCAAATTGGCATGGCCCAATTCTTTAATTTTTTGAATTCCCTGCAAGCGATTTTCACATACAAAATTCTGCGTTATATTGCCTACAGCATTAAATATTTCACAAGGCTCATCGCCCACTTCCTGTGCAGTAGAATTTTGGGTAACGGCTAAAAAACCTTGGGTTTTTCTGCCATATCCGCGCGATAAAATTGCAGGTTTTTTTGTTGCCATTTTGCCCGACAACCAAATTACATAAGGGGTTTTACCAGTGCCACCTGCGCTAATATTTCCCACAACAATACTGGGCAAAACTCCGCTATAGCGCTGTATTATCCCATTCTGATACATCCACCTTCTTATCCAAGTGATGACACCCCATAAGTACGAAATTGGCAACAAAATAATTCTAATTGTTTTAATGATTGTTGCCATTTTTGGAAATTAAATTAAATCAAATGTTTGTCCTTTTTCCGGAGTATAAACCGGTTTAAAGTCCATATCCGCTGCCAACAAATTCATTTGTACCACATCACCATGAACCAAAAAAACACCTTTGGTTTTATCGCCAATACTGCCTTTAAAAAATTTCAAAAGTCCATTGTGATCCGGGTGCGCGCTAAATGCATCTGTTCTAAAAATATCAGCCCGCACCGGTTCTCTGCGGTAATTAATTTCAACAAAATCTTGCCCTTGTAACAGGCGGTGTCCCAGTGTGCCTTCAGCACAAAACCCTGCTATAAGAATGGTATTGTCTGAATTGCCAATGTGGTTTTTTACATGCATCTGAATTCTTCCACCTTCTACCATACCTGCGGCTGAAATAATGACACAAGGTTCGGGCAACATGGCCAACAAATTGCTTTCTTTTTCTTCTTCCAAAACGTACAGGTTTGGAAAATCGAACAAGCTGCCATGACGTTGTTGAAACGCCCTTGCTTCCTCATTTAAATACTGCAAATGGTTTTCATAAACCGTAGTGCTTTTTATAGCCAAAGGACTATCGGTAAATATTTTAATATTGGGCAATTTCCCATCGCGATACAATTGGTGAAAAGCAAAAATAATGGCTTGGGTACGGCCCACACTAAATGCAGGAATCACCAATTTGCCACCTTTTGTTACGCAAGTATCTACCACATGTTTCAGCAGTTCGTTGCAGGCATCATCGGTATCGGCTACATGGTTTCTGCCCCCGTAGGTACTTTCAGATACCAACCATTTCAAATCGGGCATGGGTGTAGGATCTGGCACCAATTTGCTGCCATAATTTCCCAAATCTCCTGTAAAACCCATTTTTATGGTTTCACCATTTTCCTGAATATGCAAAATGGCACTGGCAGCGCCAAGGATATGGCCCGCCAACACAAATTCCACCGACAATTCCTGATTGAATTTATACAGTTTATTAAAACTGATGGTTTGTGCCATTCCCAGCATGTCTTCTATATGTTTTTTAGAATACAATAAAGTGGCAGTATCGGCTTGTTTTTTTACTTTAATTCCTTTCTTTTTTCCTTTATTTCTCACCCTCTCTTTTGCTGCTGCTTCCATCCTTTGAATATTTAGGCTATCGCGCAATAAATATTCACTCAATTCCAAGGTGGGTTTTGTGCATAAAATGGTGCCATTAAAACCTTGTTTAATTAAAGTAGGTACATTGCCGCTGTGGTCAATGTGTGCATGTGTGAGTACCAGTAAATCTATATCTGCAGGGTTGAAAGGAAAGGTTCCATTTCTCAATTCAAATTCGCTACGTTTTTCATAATCCAGTCCACAATCGATAAGAACCCGGGTGCCGCCAGGCAGTACCAGCAAGTGTTTGCTGCCAGTAACCTGTTGCGCTGCGCCCCAGCTTGTAAATTTCATTCTGCGAAAATAATCATTTCACAGGCGGTTTTCCCCATTTGGGCCATACTTACTTAAACACAATGGTATATCGGTGCTGTGTATAAGAGGCTGAAACCCCATACCCCGATGTGATATTGCCTAGCACGGTACCGGGCAATTGTGAAATGCTTTGTTGCTGCCAAATATGCGCATTTCTGGTGTTGTAAAAATTGTACAATGGTGCTTCTAGGTTCTCCAAAACCACGTCCAGTTTTAGGGTTCTGAATTGTGCAGTTTCATGCAATTTTTCAGTAGAATATATTCTGAATTTTGGAGTTGTTCCATTAAAAGTGGCATCGGTAAATAATATTTCTGATGAATTGTAATTGTTAAAATTATTTTGAATAAATGGCAATTCTGATCCTTCTATTGAAATTCTTTTCGACCTTAAAATGCTGTCAATTCGCTGGTTATTTTTATCCAATTTGTACTCATAAAATTGTCTAAAAACCATAATTCTATAATAATTGTCGTCTATGGCACTGTCTTTAAATTCAACATCCATAGTATACGCTGGGCCTATGCCAGGCACCAATAATGTTTGGGTATCTATTCCGCTAATCAGAATATTTGAGGGCACCTTTCCCCTTACAAAAAAGGAGAACAAACCATCGGATCCATACACCAAAAAACTATCTCTGGGTTTAAATGAATTTCCTATTAAAACATACCTGCCCACTCCTTGTGCAATCATATCTCCCTGCAATACCCCATTTCTATAAACACTCACCAATCCATTGTCTGTAGTACTTGATTTTTCTGATATAGGAACCACCTTAGAAAAATCTGCCCGCAAAATGCTATCAGGCCGTATTAAAAAATGAAAAACAGGTTTTGGATCTACATAAGTTTGGGTGTCCAATGGCACTTCTTTTACACAGCCAAAGAGTGTTAAAATACAACAAAATAATATGGTGGTATTTTTAATCAAAATGTAATTTTATAACTGATATTTGGCAATATTGGAAGCAAGCTTACCTGCGATAGCACGCGGTTTCCAGCTTTGTTGTAAGATAAATTAATATAAAAAGGATTGCGGCGGTTATACGCATTAAATAACCCCAAACTCCATACCCTTGAATATCCAAACATCCTATTTCTTGATGGCACTTGTTTTTCAAAATTAAATGCAATATCAAGCCTGTGATTGTCACGGGTTCTTGAATTGTTTCTATCGCCATAAATAAATATTTCCCTATACGGATCGGCCGGTGCAGGAGATAAATATTTGCCTATTGGTGTGGTAATGGCAAAGCCCGAATTGTATGTCCATGAAAAAGAAAAATCAATCTGTTTGTTTATTCTGTACACTCCTGCCAAATAAATATTGTTTCTTCTGTCATACCGTGCAGGAAATTTAGTGCCTCCATTCAATTCCTGAAACTCTCTCCAGTTCCACATTAGCGCATAGCTGAGCCAACCTGTTAACCTGCCTTTGCTTTTTTCAAGCATCATTTCCCAGCCATAGGCTTCCCCACTGCCGCTGGTTACCGCTTCTTCCCAATTGGCAGCAGATGTAATGTATCCGGCATTGTCTTTATATTCTAACAAATGTTCTAGCGATTTATAAAATACTTCTGAACTGAACTGCCATTTGTCTTTACCATAAGAATAGCCCATGCTAAACTGGTCGGCCTGTGAGGGTTGAAAACGAATTACCGATGGCACCCAAAGGTCTGAAGGCAAACCCAAGGTTAAATTGGTAAGCAAATGAAAAAATTGTCTGGTCCGCATTGCACCCGCTTTTATCCATGAATGTTCAGAAATGCGGTATCGGGCAGAAATGCGGGGTTCAGGCAATATGTAAGCAAATTCAGTGCTCAACTGATATGCAGAAACCCGAAGTCCTACCTGGTAAAAAAACCGTTGTTTTAGGGTACCTGAATATTCTGAAAATGCATAATACTCTGGTGTATTTACCCTAGAATCATTAAAAAAAAGTTCCGTTTCATTGCCACTAATAATGCTGGTTAAACTCCTATCACCAGGAATAAAGCGGTGCAACGAAATTCCACCACCAAAATTAAAATTGGAATTTTTTGTAGCACCATGATTGAATACCACTGCCAATTCCCGGTCTGAAATTCCATTTTTTAATTTATACTGGGTAAAATCACTTATATCTGCTCTTTGCTGGTTGTTGTATGTTTTAGAAATACTATAACTTTGATTAAAGCTGTAATCATAACCTGTAAAATGCATTTTTACTGTAAGTCCGGTGCGGCTACCCAAGTAATAATTCCATTTTAAACTGCCCATTAAATTGCCCCAGGATGCCAATTGTTGCCTGCGTTCTACAATATTTACATCTACAGATTTGCTGTTGGTTTTTTCATCAATTCCACCTACATCGCGCCCAGTGTAGAACGAGGCTGTAAGCCTACTCCGGTTGCTAAACCTATGTGTAACCCTGGCATTAAAATCCCAGAAATAATATACATTGTTCTGCAAACTGTCATTGCTCAAAAAAGTTTGAGAAACTGGTTTTGCCAAAAAATCCAAATAACTGCGGCGAAATGCCAAGGTAAAAGTGGTTCGGTTTTTAATTAACGGACCTTCTAAAAATACTTTTGATGCCAACAAACCAATGCTCACCGAGCCTTTAATTCTATAAGCATTTCCCTCTTTAGATTGCACATTTACCACACTCGACAAACGGCCACCGTATCGCGCAGGGAAAGCGCCTTTCATTAAATTGGCAGATTTTATGGCATCATCGTTAAATATGCTAAAAATACCATAAAGGTGGTAACAATTAAATACCGGCACATCATCCAATAAAACCAAGTTTTGGTCAGAAGCCCCACCACGAATGTACATGCCCAGCATGCCTTCACTGCCTCCTACAACCCCAGGGTATAAACTCATCACCCGAATAATGTCGGGCTCTCCCAGCAAGTGGGGCAGGTGCCTTATTCTTTCTTTAGTAACCCTGTACTGGTCGGTATTGCCATTGGACACTGAAACCTGGTCATTCTGTGCCTTTACCTCTGCTTCTGGTAAAATTTGTGGGGTTAAATCCAGTTGATAATTCACAAAATAATCGCGGTCACTGGGCACTGTATCGTAAAATATATCAAACCCAGGATATTGTACTGCAATATAGTTGGTGTCTTTGGTAAGAAATACGGCAAAATACCCCGCTTCAGAAGTGTAAGTAGGTTCGGTATTCCCATTAATGGTAATTTCGGCATTGCCCAAATACTCTCCACTTTGGGCATGCGAAACCCTGCCCGATAATACGTGGTAGGTTCGCTGGGATACAGTAATTTTTTTTCTTAAAACCAGTGAATTGCCTTTTGTAACAAAATACTCCAAACCATTTTGGGCCAAAAAATCGGCAAGTGCGGTTTTGGCTTTTACATTGTTGTAATTCAAATCAAACCTGCGGCTGCCAGCAATTAAAGCAGCATCATAATAAATGGAAATGCCCATTCGGTCTTCAAATCCGCTGATGGCCGACTCAAATGAAACCTGTTTTACCTGAAAAACAATATATCCATTAAGGCCAGAATTCTGTGCATTTAAAGAACTGGTATTCAATGCCATAAAGCACAATACCAATGCAAATATCCATGTTTTCAAACGCCCCATCTACCCAATGAATGTGTGCAAATGTACATATAAGAAAAAACCCTTCTTTCGGAAGGGCTTTTTCTTTCTAAAATTTTAATGTTTTTATTTTTGAGAATCGGCATAACTGAATACTTTTTTCAAAATTTCAGTAGTGCGTTTTCCAGGATTTTGCCTAATGGCATTTTCTTCTTTTTCTATTTCTGTAAACAAACCTGTGGTGGCTTTTTCAGTTACATACATATTTAAATCAGGATTGATATCGCTGCTTAATCCCAACAAACCTTTATTGCTATTGATGGCTTTAACAATGGGTTCCCAATATTTGGCCACTTCCACCTCTTCAAGTGCTTTTTTAATTACCGGTTGAAAAGCGCCGTGCAATGCTGTAGTTGTGGTCTTTTTTAGAAAAGTAGTAGCAGCACCATTGCCTCCTTTTAGCACGCCCATGGCATCGCTAAAACTCATGCCCATTACAGCATCTTTAAACACAGGAATGGCTTTGGCCATAGCGTTTTCTGCACCATCATTCATAGCCTGTATACATTTGTCCAATTGTCCGCCAATTAGGGTGTTTAACACCATGTTATTCCTTATTTTGCTTTCTACATTTTTTACTTCGGGTGGCAACAATATTTTAAGGGCGGCATTTCCAAAAAATGCACCCCTTTTGTTCAAATTAGAACTGCCGGTTGTTACCCCGTTCACCAAAGCTTCTTTTAGTCCTTTAACGACCTCATCATTAGTAGGTACCATGCTGCTGGCAGCAATTTGGCCTGCTTGCATCAATACATCGCAGGATGTAAAAACAAGAGCAATCGCTGCTCCAAAAATCCAGGTTTTATTCATAGTTATAAGTTGTTTTTACCAAAAATAGTGCCAATTGTTATTGAAAATAGGTGTCATCTTCTTCATTTTCATCATTTTCAGGCAAATCCATCATGCTGCTGAGCAGGTCTTTAAAGCTAAAGCCGGTGCTTAATGGAATTTTGCTCAGTCGTGAATGTGCCGCCAAACCATGCAGGGCCAATTCTATGGCAAAATCAAGGGGCAAATCAATTTTATGGGCTGAAATTGTTTCTTTCAAAGTGCCAAGAGACAGCATGGTTTGGTGGTACTCGGCATTGCTTAAATTGCCTTCTACTTGCAATGTGTTGCCATCAGAAAACCAATCCACAGTGGCGGTAAACATGTCTTTTCCTCCCTTTTTGCGAGAGGTTTGAAACACCTTGTCAAATTCTAGTTTAATGCTTTCCAAAATGAGATTAATGGCCACATTGTATGGGCCCTCCAATTCTCCTTCATACACCATTTCCAATTTGCCATTCACAGCCTGCACTGCCGCATACAAATCACTCACCCTTAAGGTGGTTTCAGCATCGCCACTTAATATCATCCGCCTTTCTGCAGCAGAAACTACGCTTTCCAAAACTGCAATACCCACCCTGGCGGAAACCCCGCTTTTTTGGTC
The DNA here is from genome assembly GCA_020853295.1 of Bacteroidia bacterium. Lineage (GTDB taxonomy): Bacteria > Bacteroidota > Bacteroidia > NS11-12g > UBA955 > JAGXTF01. Next base: position 24,895 of record JADYZD010000279.1, read on the forward strand.
GACAAATTCGCTTTCTCTGGCAATAAATGCAATGTTTTCCATCATCATTTTCATGCTTTGAGGAATGTGAATGCATTTCTTTTGTTCTTCGGTAAGTTTGGCTTCTTGGGCAGAAATTGTGGCCGCCAAGGCAACATCGGCTGGGTAATGGGTTAAAATCTGGCTTCCTATGCGGTCTTTAAGTGGGGTAACAATACTGCCGCGGTTGGTATAATCCTCGGGGTTTGCTGTAAATACAAATTGCACATCCAAAGGCAATCGAAGTTTAAAACCCCTTATTTGTATATCGCCTTCTTGCAAAATATTGAAAAGCGCCACCTGTATTCTGGGTTGCAAATCGGGCAATTCATTAATTACAAAAATACAGCGGTTGCTTCTAGGTATAAGCCCAAAGTGAATGGCCCTTTCATCCTGATATCCCACCCTTAAATTTGCAGCCTTAATGGGGTCAATATCTCCTATTAAATCTGCTACTGTTACATCCGGAGTGGCCAATTTTTCTATATACCTATCGCTGCGGTGAACCCACTCTATAGGTGTTTCATCGCCCATTTCTGCTAGCACGTCTATACCAAAACGGCTTAAGGGTTTAAAGGGATCATCATTGATTTCAGACCCTTTAATAATGGGCATCCATTCATCCAAAAGGTGAATCATTTTGCGGGCCATACTGGTTTTTGCCTGTCCCCTTAATCCCAAAAAATTAATATGGTGTCCTGCCAAAATTGCGGTTTGCAACTCTGGTATAACCGTTTCATTGTATCCCAAAATTCCGTCAAAAATTTGGGTACCCTGTTGCAAAGCACTAATGAGGTTTCTGCGCAATTCTTCTTTTAAAGACTTAGAAGTATATCCCTGTTTTTTTAAATCTCCCAGATTTTGGGCAATTGGTTTGTTCATTTATGCCAAAAGTAACATTTGTCATGTAAAACAGTTCTGAAATGTTGTTTTTTTGCAGCAATTAAATGAAAAACACCATCCGCTTTGCCTTCCTGATTTCCATATTTGCACTTGGTTGTTCAGGTTCTCAGGCACAAAAGATTGAAAACACTGATGCCACTGGTTTTCAAGACAAGTTAAAAACTGAATTACAAAAAACGATTTTAGATGTTCGCACTCCAGAGGAATACAACAATGGTCATATTCCTAATGCCATAAATATCAATGTAAATGGTTCTGATTTTGAAACTGCAGTGCAAAAACTCGATACCCAAAAAACAATATTTGTGTATTGCCTAGCAGGCAGCCGCAGTGCCCGAGCTGCCGATATTTTGGCCCAAATGGGATTTAAGAACATCGTTAATTTAGAAGGTGGATATTCACAATGGAGTGCTGCGGGATTTCCAACGGAAAAAGGCGCCACGTCCAAAACCAATGCACCTGGCATTTCAGATCAGGAGTTTCAAAAAATGGTATCGGGCGATAGTTTGGTGCTCATAGATTTTAACGCCAAATGGTGCACCCCTTGCAAAAAAATTACGGCCATTTTGGAAGAGTTAAAACCCGAATATGCGGGTAAGTTGACAATTATAGCCTTAGACTACGATCAAAATACCGCAATCATTCAAAGTGCAAAAGTAGAAACAGTTCCTACATTGAGGTTGTACAAATCTGGTAAAATAGTTTGGGACCACAAAGGTGCATGCGACAAGGCAACATTGGCAGCGGCCATAAAAGCACAGCTGTAGTATTATCCTTCAAAACGGGTGCAATTGCTTAAATTTGCACCTTTATGTACGAATTTCACGGCGATAAGCAACGCTATTTCGACATGACCTATGCGGTTACTAAGGAATATATTTTGCCTTTTTTGCAACAACACATTGACTTAAATAAGCCTATCGATGTGCTTGAAATTGGTTGTGGAGAAGCAGGTGTCTTAAAAGCCTTTACAGATAATGGACATAAAGCTTTTGGAATAGAATTGGAAGAAAGCCGCACAGAACTGGCCAAACAATTTATGGCTACTGAAATGGCGGCAGGCAAAGTGGGGTTCTTAAATAAAGATGTGTACGATGTAGATGTAGACACAGATATTGGGCACAAATTCGATCTGGTCATCCTAAAAGATGTAATTGAGCACATTCCTGTTCAAGAAAAGTTTATTCCCCAATTGCACAAATTCCTAAAACCTGGTGGTAAAGTGTTTTTTGCCTTTCCACCCTGGTACATGCCTTATGGCGGACACCAACAAGTGCTTCCTGGAAAATTGGCCTCCAAAACACCATGGTACCATTTGCTTCCAGGGGCCAGTTACCGCTGGATGCTTAAGGCATTTGGGGTAAATGACAGTGGCATAAATACCATGTACGAAATCAAAAGCACTGGTATTACCATAGAAAGGTTTTTAAAAATCAATAAAAAAGCGGGTTTTGAACTCAGTGCATCAGAGTATTACCTGTTCAATCCCATCTATAAATTTAAGTTTGGAATTACACCCCGAAAGCAATGGAGCATTATTGCCAAAATTCCCTTTTTGCGCAATTTTGTAACCATGGGCGTGTATTTTTTAACTGCACCAGTAAAATAAATACACAGCAAGCAGCGTTTAAATCTTGGTTAGGGTCTATTCACTTAAAGAAAATCTCTATATTTGCATATTAGGAGAAGTATGAAATCTGTAAAAATACTTATTGCCCTGTTTCTGGCAGGCAGCGCAACACAAGCATTTGGACAAAAAAAGTTCAAAGGCAAACCTATTGAATTCGGCATTACTCTAGGTGCGGCAAACTATATGGGTGATCTATCCAAATTGGTTGCCATAAACGAAACCCACCCTATGGGAGGCCTTATTTGCAGGTTCAACTATTCGGATTTTATCACCCTAAGAGGTACTGCTGTGTACAGCAGGCTTTCAGGAAAAGACGAAAATTACAGCGATGACGCCTTTAGAAACCGCAGAAATCTGAGTTTTAGAAGTCCGTTGATCGAATTTAGCGGTACCATAGAATACAATATTTTGGGATTTGGAGAAACCCAAAGGGCAACTCCTGCATCGCCCTACATATTTATAGGTGTGGGGGTGTTTAAATACAACCCCAAAGCACAGTTCAAATACAACGGCAATCCCGATTTGGCCAACGATATTACCGGCGCCACCCCTATTCACCACCCGGATTTGCAAAAATTCGACAATGAGTGGATAGAGTTACAGCCATTGGGCACCGAAGGACAAGAAACCACCAAGTTCAATGAACGCAAGCGTTATGCACTTACCCAACTCAGCATTCCATTGGGTATAGGCTACAAAAAACAATTTGATGATTTTTGGGCTTGGGGTATTGAATTTGGAGTGCGCAAAACATTTACCGACTACCTAGACGATATTAGTTTAGACTATGTAGATGAGCAGATAGTTGAGGGCAATAACGGAAGGTTGGCAGCAGCCATGCGCGACCGTTCAGCAGAAAAAGGATTTGTTAAGTTCGACAATGGCATGAGCCGTGGTACGTCAAAAGCTAATGATTGGTATATGTTTCTAAACTTTACTCTTACCCGCAAACTAGTGGGCGGTAAGCAGGTTTGCTTCCAGTTTTAAATTTACATAAAGTCCGCGGTGCAATTGCACTTTTGGCAATGCTTTTTAGCACTGCAAGTCACTCCTATGGTCAAAAATATTTTAATGGCCGCAGCGAATTGGGTTGGGTAGCAGGTGCATGCAATTACCATGGTGATTTGTCTCATGGTTTAAATTTAAAAAATACCCGGCCCATGGGGGGTATGTATTATAAGTACCAGTTTTCAGGCTTCTTTTCTTACCGCCTTCAAGCATCCATGCTCAATATTCGGGGCACCGATGATGGGGATAGAAGCTATGATGTTCGCAATTTGAGTTTTCAAACCAACATATATGAATGGGCCAATATGTTTGAATTCAATTTTCAATCCTTTGGCCTCAATTATGGCGATGAGCAGTTTTCACCTTACTTTTTCAGCGGACTAAACGGGTTTTTCTTTAATCCTACCCGCTTGGAAAACAAAGATGTTGACCTCAGAAACTTAAAAACTGAAGGACAAAAAAGGTCTTACAGCCAGTTCCAGCCTGCTGTTCCCATTGGTTTTGGGTTAAAAGCCATGAGCAGGCCCAAAAAACAAGGTGGGGTTTGGATTATGGCTTTAGAAGGTTGTTGGAGAAAAACCTTTACCGATTATTTGGATGATGTGAATGGGGAATACCCCAATCATCAGGCACTGCTGGACAAACAAAACCAAGCAGGTGCCCAATACAGCCATGCCCAAACTATGAATGGACAAGCGCCATACAGCACTGGAACCATGCGTGGTGATACCCACCTAAAAGACTGGTATTACAGCATCAACCTCACTTTAGCCTTCCGTTTTCCAAATCCAAAGTGTGCCAGTTTCTAAGAATTTGACGCTTTTATCAATTTTTAAGTCGGAAAAGCCTGTTTTCAGCAGATTCCTTGCTTAATTTGCAACCTTGTTCGTGAAGTCGCCCAATACCACCTCTGCACTTAACAGTATTCAACCCCAAAGAATACCTGAACATGTGGCCATCATTATGGATGGAAACGGCCGTTGGGCAAAAAGCAAAGGGCATTTGCGCTTGTTTGGTCACAGGCACGGCGTAAAAACCGTAAGGGAAATTATTGAAGCCGCTTCTGAAATTGGGGTAAAATATTTAACCCTTTATGCCTTTTCTACAGAAAACTGGAACAGGCCTCAATCTGAAGTAAATGGCTTGATGGAATTGTTGGTGGAAACCATAAAAGACGAAACCCATACACTCATTGATAAAAATATCCGTTTAAAAACCATTGGAAATATTGCCCAATTGCCGGATAAGTGTAACAAACAGTTGCACGAAACCGTAGAAGCTACTAAAAACGGAAATAGAATGACATTGATACTTGCATTGAGCTATAGCGGTCGCTGGGATATTATTGAAGCTGTAAAGAAAATAGCAAGCGATGTGAAAGATGGAAAAACACTGCCTGAAAACATCAATGAAAGTACTTTAAATTCAGCATTAAATACCGGTGAGTTTCCCAATCCTGACTTGCTCATTCGCACCAGTGGTGAACAAAGAATCAGCAATTTTTTGTTGTGGGAAATTGCCTATTCTGAAATACATTTTAGCCATGTATTATGGCCCGATTTTACACGTGAAGATTTCTATAAAGCCATTTTGGACTATCAAAGCAGAGAAAGAAGGTTTGGTAAAACCAGTGATCAAATACCCGTACATTAAATGAAAAAAGTATTCTTTTTATTTTCCATCGCCTTTATTTCCCTAACTGTTTTGTCGCAGCCAGCAGCACAGTTGCGTTCACTCGATTCACTCAGAACCTATTCTTTTTTCGAATACAATTATATCGAACCAGCACAGTACACCATTCAAAGCATACAAGTAGAAGAAGGGAACAACAAACCCATTCAACGCGGCTTGGTGGTATTGTATTCTGGTCTTTCTATAGGTCAAAAAATTACCATACCCGGAAATGATATTCCTAAGGCCATAAACAACCTATGGAAACAGGAGAGTTTTTCCGATATTCAAGTTTTTCTAAAAGTTGTAGATACCCTTGGAAATGTTAAAATAAATTTTGTGGTTAAAGAGCAACCCCGTTTGGATAAATATAAGTTTATTGGGGTCAATCAATCGCAAGCAAAAACCTTAAAAGAAGAAGTAGATTTAAAGCGGAATAAATTTATCACACCCAATTTATTAAACCGCACCCGAGAAAAATTAATTGCCTATTACCAAGAAAAAGGATACTACGATGCTAAAGTAGATATACAAAGGCTTCCCGCAGTAAATAATGATTCTTTAAAAACAAAAAAAGATGGGTATGAAGTATTCCATATCATTATAGAAAAAGGCGAAAAAGTAAAAGTACAGGATTTTATTTTTTATGGAAATTCCGGACTTGAAGACGGTGATTTGCGTAAGAGTATTAAGAAAATAAAACGCCGTTACCACAAAATAAATATATTCGCCAGCAGTAAATTTATTGAATCTAAATTTATAGAAGAAAAGGCCAATATTATCGCAAAATATCAAGCCAAAGGCTACCGTGATGCAAGGATTATTAGCGATAGTGTAGCACCTTTTTCAAAAGGAAGAATCAATGTATTTGTTACCGTTTATGAAGGTAAAAAATATTATTTTAGAAATATTCAGTGGAAAGGGAATGTGAAATACAGAACATCTCTTTTAGATACCCTTTTGGGAATTAAAAAAGGCGATGTTTTTAACCAAGCATTGTTGACCGAGAAGTTGTTTGCAAACCCCGCAGGTTTCGATGTTCAAAGTTTGTATATGGATGATGGATACTTGTTTTTTAATATGACTCCAGTAGAAGTGGGTGTATTTAACGACAGTATTGATTTGGAAATTAGAATTAGTGAAGGTCCTCAAGCCAGAATAGGCAAAGTAACCTGGTCTGGTAACACCAAAACCAACGATAGGGTAATTTTAAGGGAGATAAGAACCAGGCCGGGCGATATCTTTAGCCGGGCAGAAATACAGCGTACCATGCGCGATTTGGCAGCCATTGGCTTGTTCGATCCTGCATCGATGAATGTAAATCCAAAACCCAATCCCTCCGACGGTACTGTGGATATTGAATATACCTTGGTAGAAAAACCTTCTGACCAAATAGAACTCAGCGGTGGCTGGGGTGGCAATGGATTTAGCAATACGCCCACTTTGCTGGGAACGGCGGGTGTTGTGCTCAACAATTTTAGTACACGCAAATTGTTTAAACCCAAAACATGGAATCCGGTACCCACAGGTGATGGTCAAAAATTATCACTTCGTGCACAAAGTAATGGTTCCAATTATCAAGGATACACCTTCTCATTTACCGAACCATGGTTGGGGGGTAAAAAACCCAATTCACTGAGTCTTTCCATTTTTCATACAGTAAATAGTTTTGATTTTAAACAGCGCAAGGATCCCAACCGCCAGGTGTTTTTTAACACAGGTGCTACCGTTTCCCTGGGCAAAAGGTTAAAGTGGCCCGATGACTTTTTTAGCATTCAATATGTATTGAGTTTACAACAATACAGGTTTCAGAATTTGAATGCGGGTATTTATAGTTTTCCTGCAGGATTTAGCGGTATTTCATACAACCCATCTTTGCAAATTGTATTGTCGCGCAGTTCCATCAGCGACCCCATTTATCCTATGTCGGGCAGTTCTATTACCGCTTCAATTCAAGGTACTCCGCCTTTTTCATTGTTGAGCAAGAAAAATTACAACGACATTTCAATTAATGAAAAATACCGCTTTGCTGAATATTATAAATGGAAATTGGATGCAGAGTGGCACACCACTATTTGGAAGAAAATGGTGCTTACCACCAAAGCCCGCTTTGGATTTTTAGGCTATTACAACAAAGAGCTAGGCCTTACCTTTTTTGAAAGGTACCAAGTTGGAGGTGCAGGTATATTTGGTTTCAATATTGCGGCTACAGAAATTATTAGCCAACGCGGTTACGATAACTATACCATTTCGCAAACTGCAATGGGCAGCGAAGCGGGTGCTGCCATTTTTAATAAATTTACAATGGAATTGCGGTACGCCATTACCCAAGGACAAACAGCTACTGTATATGGTCTTGCATTTGCCGAAGCAGGCGATGCTTGGTCAGGTATCAACAAATACAACCCGTTCCAACTCAAGCGTGCTGCCGGTGTTGGTGTTCGCTTGTTCATGCCCATGTTCGGCCTTATTGGTTTGGATTGGGCGTATGGTTTCGATTACAAAAATGTACCTCGAAGCGGCAAGCCTGGCCAAATCCACTTCTTTATCGGTCAGCAATTTTAAAGCACCTTGGCAAGCCCCTAAAGGGGTTGCTTAGGTGCTTTTATCCACGACCGTTAGCGTCGGGATATTCTCCAGTTACAATGCAAACCTTTCTTGGGTGAATTCCTAAAGGGGTTGCTTAGGTGCTTTTAAAATTTTCAGTTGAAAAAGAACTTAACCCATTACATATACCAATCCAGCAAATGCTATGGTTACCCCTATCATAGTAAGGCCATAGAGCACGAAAGTATTTGGCCCTACAAGCAGGCTAAACATCATACTAAACAAACACAAAATACTGCCAATGCCAAGCAACAACATTCCCAAACTTCTGTGTTTTGCCCTAATCTCTTTCTTCACCAATTGTATAGCATCCTCAGCCTGCCTGGGTGAATAACCATGTTCCTCCAAAAGGGTTTCAATGGTTTCCCAACCCATTCCTTCAGATTTCCATTGCTTCACTTTTATAGTGCCGTCTTCCATTTTTTTAACAAGCTTAAATTGCAATTAAAAAAATAGCAGATAATAAACAAGCGTTAGCCTGCTAATTCATATTCAATCAAAATAAGAATAGGAGCCTTTTGTCTTAAAAATCGAATTTTATTCCTTGTGCCAATGGCAATGTTTTGCCGTAATTTATGGTATTGGTTTGCCTGCGCATGTAAGCTTTCCAAGAGTCACTTCCACTTTCGCGGCCGCCTCCAGTTTCCTTTTCACCCCCAAAAGCACCACCAATTTCTGCGCCGCTGGTACCAATATTCACATTGGCTATGCCACAGTCGCTGCCTACTGCACTTAAGAAATACTCAGCCTCCTGAATATTGTCGGTAAAAATGGCACTGCTCAACCCTTGTTTTACGTCATTGTGCATGGTTATGCCCTCATCCAATTCTGAATATTGCATCAAATAAAGAATGGGTGCAAAAGTCTCTTCTTGCACAATTTCATAATGGTTCATGGCTTCGGCCACCACAGGCTCCACATAGCAGCCACTCTCATAGCCTTTGCCACTTTTTACTGTGCCCCCAAC
>JADYZD010000280.1 GCA_020853295.1 Bacteroidia bacterium
AACGCTATGCTCATGAAAGTCTGTTAAGAAATGAAGAAATAAAAACCATTTCAGACTGGGTAGATGCAGGAAGTCCCATGGGAGACGTAAACAAAGCACCAGCCGATCCAAAAGCCAAAACAGAAACCAGTATTATTAGCCCCGATCTGCGTTTAAAAATGCCAAATTATGCTGTAAATACTTCTGCCAAAGATGAATACCGCTGTTTCGTATTGCCAACAGGGCTTAGTGCCGAGAAGTTTTTAACTGAAATAGAAATAGTTCCGGGTAACTTTAGTGTGGTGCACCATGTTTTGGTTTTTCATGATACCAGCAATATTCCAGCCTCATTGGACTTGGCTGACCCCAACCCCGGCTATTTGGGTTTTGGTGGCACAGGTTCTAGCAGTTCCAAACTCATTGGGGTATGGGTGCCAGGCCAAGATCCCTTTAAAATGCCTCCAGGTATGGGTATTAAACTTGAAAAAGGCGGAAGCATTATTCTTCAAATCCACTACCCGCCTTATATCAACAACATTACTGATAGCTCCAAGGTGTACTTCAAATTTGCACCTACCACTTTAAGAGAAGTGGCCATTGCAAGCCCTATTAGCCATACTGCACCATCGCTACAAAACGGGCCATTGTATATTCCAGCAAATCAAGAAAAAACATTTATATCAAAATATACACTGCCTGCGAATGTTTCCATATTTGCAGTTGCCCCACATATGCATTTATTGGGCAGCAGCATTAAGTCGTTTGCCGTAGGCACTGCTAATGATACTGTGCCAATTGTAGACATTCCCAAATGGAATTTTCATTGGCAACGCACTTATATTTTTCCTAAAATTATGAAAGCGCCTAAAAATATGGTGCTTTGGGGAACTGCTTCATATAACAACACAGCTGCAAACAAAAACAACCCCAACAATCCGCCACAGGCTGTGAGTTTGGGAGAGGGAACTGGCGATGAAATGCTGCTGATTTATTATTGGTATGCCATATACCAAAATGGTGATGAAAACATTGTAATTGATGGTTCAACCCCCAAAAATGTGGGAACTACTGTTTTAAAATCAACATCGTTTAAGGTGTATCCAAATCCGGCAAACACCGTGATTCATGTTGAAAATTGGAGTGGCAAACCTGAAAATATGCATTGCGAACTTTACAACCTCAGCGGTCAACTCATCAAAATACCTGTGTTTGAAATATTGCCAAATGGGGCAATGCAGCTGGACTTAAGTAATGTGGCAGTTGGGACTTACTTGCTCAAATTGAACGATGGTTCAAATACTCAGGTAAAAACCATTATTCGAAATTAATTAGTCGGGCAATAGCACTGTTACGCTAATTTCCACCAAGGCATCTTTGGGCAAGCGGCTCACTTCTACAGTTTCTCTCGCAGGAAAATTGGATTTGAAATAACTTCCATAAACCTCATTTACTTTAGGAAAGTCATTCATGTCTTTTAAGAAAATAGAGGTTTTTACAATATTCGAAAAATTGCAATTGGCAGCAGTAAGCAAGGCTTCTATATTTTTCATCACTTGCTTGCTTTGCTCCACAACACCGCCTTCTAGCATTTGATTGCTTGCCGGATTTATAGCAATTTGACCGGAGAAGAAAATTAAATTTCCCGCTTTTACTGCCTGACTATAAGGCCCAATAGGCTCCGGAGCATTTTTTGTATAAATGATTTCTTGATTCATGGTTTTAGTATTTTTGTTGCCACATGCAAACAGGAATATTGGCATCAAAAGATACGCAAGCTGCCTGGCAGCGACTGGTGGGCGAAAATAATGCCTATACATGGGTGCAAGATACCCAAACTGCAAAAAATTTCGATGTTTTTATCGACCTTACTTTTGACTACAATACCCAAAACATTCAGGCATATGTAGGGAACACGCATACCCTTTTTCTTTTATCTGCCGTAAATGCCACGCCTGAATCGGCTTTCCTTGAGCATTCATTGAAACATCAGGGCGAAAAAATATTTGGAATTAATGCCGTACCCACTTTCCTAGAAAGGTCCACCTTGGAAATTTCGAACCCTTTCAATTTGGATACTGCTTTGGTACAACAGCTTACATTCTGGGAAAAAATGGAATGGGTTAAAAGCCGCGTTGGCATGGTTACGCCTCGCATTGTATTTATGATTATCAATGAAGCTTACTATACATGGCAAGAAGGTACAGCCGAAAAATCCGATATTGATATTGCTATGAAATTGGGCACCAATTATCCAAAAGGCCCGTTTGAATGGTCCGATGCTGCTGGAATACACCACGTATACAACACTTTATTGGCGGTTTATAATGACACATTAGAAGAGAGGTACAAAATATGCCCTGCTTTAAAATCTGAATGGATCCATGCTCAAATTTGAGTGGGATTTTCTTTTACATACAGTACCATAGGATTGAGCCAATGATCTGCATCCAGTTTTGGATGAACAAAATTGCCATTTAACTGCATTCCAATTTTTTGCATTACCCTTTCTGAGGGCAAGTTCAACACAGATGTAAAAGAAAATATTTTGGGGAACTGCATGACATTAAAACCAAAGTCGAGGGAGGCCTTTGCACCTTCTGTAGCATAGCCATTATTCCAAGCAGATTGCTTCAATCTCCAGCCAATTTCAATTCCAGGGGTAAATGCAGCATCAAAATTAATGTCGGTTATTCCTATCATTCCTATGAATTCAGAATTCTCTTTGGTTTCCACAGCCCAAAATCCATAGGTATTTTCTGAAATTAAATCATGCAATTTTGAAACAAAATTCTCTGTTTCTTCATACGACATTAAATTGGGAAAATATTTGCGAACTTCAGGGTCTGCATTCATTTCTGCAAAAGGGGCTACATCTTCTGCTCTCCAATTCCTTAAAATTAAACGGGGTGTTTCAACCATAAACTGTTGCCAATTTACTTTTTAATTTCTGATTCCACAATATACATATCAATCATGCCCTTATGCTTGGCTTCTATTTTACCACGGTGCACACAATTAAAATAATCTTTCACCAAATCATAGGTAGCACCGCTGATATTTACTTTACCTGGAATGCCACTGCTTTCCATTCTGCTTGCGGTATTCACCGTATCTCCCCAAATATCGTATGCGAATTTTTTTACACCCACAATTCCAGCAACTACAGACCCCGTATGAATGCCCAATCGCATTTCTATCCCTTCTTTGCCCAAGTGAATCCTATTGGCATGGAATTCACGCATTTTCTCTTGAATTTCCAAAGCAGCCCTCACCACATCAATGGCATTGCTTTTATTGGGCACAGGCAAACCTCCTGCACACATATAACTATCACCTATCGTTTTGATTTTTTCTACCCTATGGGCAGTAATAATATTATCAAACGCTTTAAAACAAGAGTGCAATAAATCCACCAATTCAGATGGGGTTAATTTCTCAGTAATTTGAGTAAAATCCTTGAAATCCGTAAATAAAACAGTAACCTCATCAAAATATTTGGCATCTGCAGAACCCTTCATTTTCAGCTCATCTGCTACTTCAGATGGTAAAATATTGTGCAACAAATCTTCGGATATTTTTTTCTCTTTTCTGGTTTTTATTAACCCAACAAGAATTGCAATACAGAGCAATAAAAATAAAATTGTACCCAGTACAAATATATTTCTTTGTGCTGATTTGGTTTTATTTTGGGCATCTAGAACCGCTATTTGTTTGGCCTTTTTTTCAGTTTCAAACTTGGTTTGCATTGCTGCAATTTGTTTCACCTTTTCTTTATTCAATATAGAATCGGATATTGCTGAATAGTATTGGTGGAATTTGTAGGCAGCAGCGAAATCGCCTTTTAAAGCATAGGCTTGAGAAAGTAAATCATAGCTATTGGCAATGCTTTGCGGATCATTAATTCGACGTCCAATTTGAACCGCATTATTCAAATTTAATATCGCTGAATCGGGCTTATTAATCAATACAAATAAATTGCCCAAATTATTATACCCCAGCGCGGCATCGGATTGCATTCCCAATTGATTGTACAACTGCAAAGCGCTTGTGTAATATTTCTTGGCCGTTTGATAATCCAATAAACTTTCGTAACAAAGCGCAATATTGGTTAAATTTTGTGAACGTGAATATTCATCATTTAATATCAGAGAAATGGAATCTACTTTTTCAAAATAGCGCAATGCTTGCTTAAAATTCTTTTCTTCAATATAAAA
>JADYZD010000281.1 GCA_020853295.1 Bacteroidia bacterium
CCAGGCCAAACCCCTTGAGCATAGGCGCCCAAAGCTGCCCCGGCCATGGCAATAGGAGCTGCAAATCCAACAGTTGAACTCACAAAGCCGGCCATAAAACCGATAGCTGGGTGGTACACACGGCCCAGAAAGTAATACTCTCCGCCATCTTCTGGCATGCGTGTAGCCAACTCGGCATAACTTACGGCACCGCAAAGGGCCAAAATTCCACCAATCAGCCACAAAACAATAATGGAAAATCCGCTGTGTGGATCTAACAATTGATAACCCAGGCTTACAAAAACCCCAGTTCCTATCATATTGGCTACCACCACACTAGAAGCACCCAGTAAATCTATTTTCCTTTCGGACATAAAAGTGCAAATGTAAAGCAGGTGTGAACTGCAATGTCTATTCCCCCATCATTTTTTTCCACGCAGCGTGGAAGAAACGGTGGCTTCGCTATTTTTGCCCCAATGAATGCTCCTCAAAACCGTTTTTTTTCAATCGACATTCACACCCATATTATTCCGGAGCATTTGCCCGACTGGAAAAAGCAATTTGGCTATGGTGAGTTTGTACAACTCATTCACCACAAGCCGTGTTGCGCCAATATGATGATGGATGGGGAGTTCTTTCGAGAAATTGAAAGCAACAATTGGGATGCACAAACCCGCATTCATGAATGCAACGCCCATGCCCAGCCTGTTGATGTTCAGGTTTTAAGCACTGTTCCTGTAATGTTTAGTTACTGGGCAGAACCCAAAGACACTTTGGAAGTGGCCAAATTTCTGAACGATCATATCGCGGAGGTTTGCCATTTATTCCCCAAAAAATTCGTTGGTCTAGGCACTTTGCCGATGCAGCACAGTGGCCTGGCCATTCAGGAACTTGAACGCTGCAAGGCCATTGGATTAAAAGGCATTCAAATAGGTTCGCATATCAACCACTGGAACCTGAACCAACCCGAACTGTTTCCCATTTTTGAGGCCATGCAAGATTTGGATATGGCCTTATTTGTGCACCCATGGTGGTGGATGGCCAAAGCCAAAATGCCCAGATATTGGTTGCCATGGTTGGTAGGGATGCCGGCAGAAACTTCCTTGGCCATTAGCAGCATGATTTTTGGTGGCATTTTTGAACGTTTGCCTAAATTGCGTGTGGCATTTGCCCATGGAGGAGGCGCATTCCCAGGTACATTTGGCCGCATCCGACATGGTTGGCAAGTTCGACCCGATTTGGTAGCTGTAGACAACCCACATGATCCTGCAAAATACTTGGGTCAGTTCTGGCTTGATAGCTTGGTTCATGACCCTAAAATGCTGGAATTCTGCATGGATATGGTGGGCCCACACCGCATTTGTATGGGTACCGATTATCCTTATCCATTGGGTGAAGACATTCCAGGTGAACTCATCCGGTCTTTGAATATTCCCGATACTACCAAACAAATTATGCTGGCCGACAGTGCACTTGAATGGTTAGGCATGGAGAAAAAACTGTTCGTATGATGCCCTTAAGTTGGTGGGTGATTCCCGCTATTTTATGTACCTTTATTTTTGTATTTGTTCCCGGCTTTTTGTGGCTTGTAGACCGCATTTTTAGAAAACCACTTGGTGAACCTTTGTTCAAGGTTTCTTGGAACTGGTGGGGTTTGGGAGCAACAGTTCTGTGCTGGATTATGGAATTTGTATTCTAGTGGATTGAGCACAACTCTAAATGCCCAATTTTAATTCCATTTACCTAAAATCCATAACCACATTGGTGCCATACCCTTTATGAGGCGCCATGGCGATGCCACATACCTCATACCAGCCCAAACAAATATACCGGTGCCCCAGAGAAGTTACCCCATCGTCAATAAGCAGCTGAAGCACGATTTCAGGGGGGTCGCTTAAGCCATAACTGCAGCATTCGCCAGAGAAACCAGACTTGCATGTTTTTGACTGCCGGTCGTGGCCCACATAACCTAGGGTGCCACTGGTTGTTGCGTGGCATTTTGCGTTGTCGTATTGTTTTCTATCGGGCACAACTGCATTCCTGGGTTTCATTTCATACATATAATCAATAAGGGTAAGCAAATACACATTGGTGCTGTCCCAGGTAGACAATTTAGGAATGAGGTATTTGTTGCAAAATCCCCGTGGATTTAAGCGGGCCAAATTGAGGTAATAGTAGATTTTTTGTTCGGATGGTGTTAGCCAACCCATATTCTTTGCAGAATTGGTATCCCTGCTCGTAAATGTAGCCCACCTTTCTGCTGCCCATTCTAAGTCCTCATCGGGCTTTCTAATAGTTAACCCCGCTATTTCGGCCGACTTAATTTGTGCCTTAACATGGTTTGCTGCCAAACGTTCCTTTAGCGCCTTTGATTGAACATTCGCCCTTGCAGTTCTTTTTGCGATGGTATCCAGTAAGCCCTTATTCTCTTTTTGAATATCCTTAATTTCTTTTTTAGCAGATTTATTGCTCTCTGCCAATTCTTCTAACTCAGCAGTTTTGGCCTTATACTCCTTTAAAGATACGCAGGCCATCAAGGCTATGGGAAATAGAATGATAAACCGCCTCATTTTACCCACCTATCCTTTCTGCACTATCGCGCAACAATTGATTCGTACTTTTGAGCTCAATCAATTGCTTTTCTAATTTTAATTGTTGCTTTTCTTTGCTCTTAATATCAGACAATACTTGCTCGTACTTGCCTTTGGTAACGCAAGAAGTGCATGCCACAGAGAACCCCAAAATTACCACCCACTTTTTCATGATTTAAAATATTTTTTTACAGCCGCATAAACCTGATCAGATTCAAAACCTTTTTGAAGGAGATAACGGGTAACCTTTGCTGCTCTTGCAAAAGCATCCGTTTCTTTCAGCATGCGGTCTTTCTTTTCAATCAGTTCTTGCAGTGTAGTAGTATAATCATCTTCTGGTATGTTTTTAATGGCAATTTCTATGAGTTTATTGTTAATGCCTTTTTGTTTTAAATGGTAAATGATTTTTTTTCTACCCCAGCCCAAAACTTTGTGTTTTCCAGTGGCAAATGCAATGGCAAAGCGTTCTTCATTTAAAAAATTATGCTCTATTAAATGCAGCAACACATCCGCTATTTCACCCGACAGTAAACCCATATTGCGGAGCTTGGTTTCCACTTCTAAGTGAGAACGTTCCTGATACGCGCAATATTGTTCGGCTTTTTGACGGGCTACAGCTAAAGTTGGGCGGGTTTTAGGAACAACCATTGAATCACAAAGAAACAGCGCAAACGCAAATTGCGCAATGCCCTTGTTATGCTCTCTTCAAGGTAAAAACAGTAATCTCGGGAAATATTCCCATTCTGCCGGGGAAACCCAAGTAGCCAAAACCGCGATTTACATATAAAATCTGATGCTGCTCATGGTACATATCAATCCATTCTTTGTATACCAGTTTTACTGGACTCCAGCGGTAGAATTTGGTGTCGATTCCAAATTGCATTCCATGAGTATGTCCAGAAAAAGTAGCATCTATATCTTTATACGATGTGGTCACTTCAGAATGCCAATGACTTGGATCGTGGCTCAATAATAATTTTACATCCGCATTTTCAGCACCTGAATATGCTTTAGTCAAATTTCCATATCGCGGAAAATTGGCTTTTGAACTCCAATTTTCTACACCAATAATGGCCATAGATGCGCCATCTTTTTCAATTATATGGTGTTCATCGAGCAATAATTTCCACCCCATTTCACCATGAGAATTTGTAAGAATTTCAAGATTTTCCTTTTGCATAGGCGACATATGTGATTTGTCGCTTTTGGGCTTTGCCCGTTCTTTTTGATCGGGCCATTGGTGATAATCTCCATAATCGTGATTCCCTAGAATGCTATAAACGCCAAGAGGTGCCGAAATACTTCCAAACAAGGCTTTGTAAGGTTTTAATTCGTCCGAATGGTCATTCACTATATCACCAGTAAAGAACACCAAATCTGCTGCTTCTTTCCGAATCATTTCTACACCCCTTTTTACTGCATCAAAACTCCAAAAACTTCCGCTATGGATATCGGAAATTTGAACAATTTTTAATCCTTCAAAGGCAGCAGGTAAGTTTCTAATTCCCAAATCCCGTCGTCTCACAGTGTAATTGTGGGCCCCTTTTGCAATTCCCCAAATGGCAGTGCCTACAAAGGCTGCACCAGCACCCAATCCCAAATAATTTAAAAATTTTAGCCTGCTAATTCCCGTTTTCTCTACAACGTTGTCATCTATAATTTCTGATTTATTCAATCCAGAAATCCATTGAACCATCCAGCGAAAAAGGCGAATAACATCATCAATAATTAAGAAAAAACACCAAAATATTTTTGCCAATAATACGGCAAAAGCAATTGCCAGAATAATGCTCAATACCTGCCGTTGCATATGAAACCATCCCATGCGCCAACCTAAGAAAAAGCAAAAATTTACAGCTGTATAGCCCCAATAAACAAATTTTAAAGTGGTTCTGGATTTTTCAGTCCAACCATTGGTTAAGAAACGCACACCCTGCCAGGCGTATAAATCAATTGCCAAAAAAATGGAACTGATAATTAAAAACATTTTGAGATTTTGACTCATAAAGCTACAAAGTTAGCAAAGGAACAAGATGAACCCTTAAAGGTTTTCGTTGTGCTGCTTTTGAACACAGACAAAAAACCACTTTCGCCATAAACCAGCTATTAAGTTCCATATAAACTCATTATTTTTGACTGCTATGCAAAGGCTCCTTATACTGCTCACATGTGTTACACAATTGCTTCAAGCCCAACAAACAGAAATAGCTGCACTAAAAAACTATGCACCTCGCGCTATAGGCCCTGCCAGCATGAGTGGAAGGGTTACCGGTATCGCAGTGGTGGATGCAAATCCAAACCATATTTACATAGGCACCGCTAGCGGCGGACTCTGGAAAAGCACCTCAGGCGGCCTTTCATGGGTGCCAGTTTTTGATTCTATGGATGTGGGAAGTATTGGTGCAGTGGCGGTGCAACAAAACAATACAGATGTGGTGTGGGCAGGAACTGGTGAAGGAAATCCCAGAAACAGCCACAATTCTGGAAACGGCATATACAAAAGCCTAAATGGCGGAAGAACTTGGAAGTGGATGGGATTGGAAAACACCAAAACCATTCACAGAATTGTTATCAATCCCCAAAATCCCGATGAAGTTTATGTGGCGGCTATGGGCAGTATTTGGGGACCCAATCCCGAACGTGGGGTGTATAAAACTACAGATGGGGGTAAAACTTGGGTAAAGGTGTTGTATACCAATGACCTCAGTGGCTGTGCTGAATTGGTAATGGACCCCAACAATCCCAACAAACTTTTTGCATCCATTTGGGAATACAGACGCAAGCCTTATACCTTTAATAGTGGTGGCAATGGGAGTGGTTTTTTTATGACTGTGGATGGGGGTAAAACCTGGGTAAAGTTGGGCGAAAAAGAAGGATTGCCCTCTGGTATTCTCGGTCGTATAGGCATTGGAATTTCCGCTACTAATTCCTTAAAAGTATACGCCATGGTGGAGAGTAAAAGTCAGGAATTGTATGCCAGTGAAAATGGCGGTTACAATTGGAAGAAAGTATCGGCAGATCCGCACATGGGGAACAGGCCCTTCTATTACAGCGAACTGTATGTAGATCCCCTAAATGAAAACCACATCATCAGTTTATGGAGTCAAGTAACCCATAGTATTGATGGGGGTAAAACTTGGAAAACCCTGCTAGATTGGAACCACATTCACCCAGATCACCATGCTTTTTATATCCACCCACAAAACCCCAAATTGATGATGAATGGCAATGATGGTGGATTTAACATTTCATACGACGGAGGTATCAATTGGCGCTATGCTGCAAATTTGCCTGTAGGTCAATTCTACCATGTAAATGTAGACAATGAAGTGCCCTACCATATTTACGGCGGATTGCAAGACAATGGCTCATGGAAAGGACCTGGTTTTACTTTTAAAGAAGGCGGAATTCGCAATTCCGATTGGAAGGAATTGCTTTTTGGAGATGGCTTTGATGTGCTCCCCCTGCCCAGCGACCACAATAAAGGTTATGCCGCTTGGCAAGGAGGAAACGCTTATTTCTACGATATCATCAGCGGAAAATCACAAGCCATACAGCCTGTTCACCCACAAAACGTATATCTTCGATTCAATTGGAATGCTGCTATGGCACTGCACCCAACACAAAACAACAGCCTGTATTTTGGAAGCCAATTTTTGCACAAAAGCAACAATAATGGATTGAGTTGGAGCATCATTTCACCTGATTTAACCACCAATGACACCTCCAAATTGCATCAGGCTGAAAGCGGCGGTCTCACAATTGACGCTACCAATGCTGAAAATTACTGCACCATTATTGCCATAGCCCCTGCCAAATCAGATGAAAATGTAATTTGGGTGGGAACCGATGACGGCAATTTGCAACTTACCCAAGATGCCGGCAAAACTTGGACCTTGCTCACCCCAAAAATTTCGGGTGCTCCTAAAAATGCCTGGATTCCCTTTATTTATGTGAATCCTACCAATGCGGGAGAAGCCTGGGTTGTTATGAACAATTACCGACAAAATGACTGGAAACCTTACCTATTTAAAACCAGCAATTTTGGCAAAACATGGACCCAACATGCAAACAAAGGCGATGTAAAAGGCCACTGTTTGTCGGTGCTACAAGACCCCAGTACACCCAATTTGGTTTTTCTAGGCACTGATCAAGGGCTTTGGGTTTCTCTTAATGGGGGCAATACATGGGGAAAATGGACCAACAATATGCCTTCGTGCCCAGTGCAAGACTTGGTATTGCAAGAACATGAGGCTGACTTGGTCATAGGTACTTTTGGCCGAAGCATTTATATTTTTGATGATATAGAATGTTTTAGAATGTTGGCAAGAGGCAGTGGGCCAGAAGCACTAAAAATCTGGCATACGGGTCATGGTTATTTGGCCAACTATCAGCGGCCAGAAGGAGAACGTTTTGGTGCAGATGCGTTTTTTGAAGGTGAAAATAAACCCTATGGAGTGCCTGTGGATTTTTACACAGAAGGCACAAAACATAAAAAAACAGGCAAATTGGAAAAAACAAAAGTGGTTTTTGAAATTTATAATGGAACCCAAAAAATAAGAACCTGGAAACAGGAATTTGACAGCGCCGGATATTACAGAATTCATTGGAATATGCGTCAGGATGGTTTTCGATTCCCCTCGCACTATACGGCAAAAAAAGAAGATATGTTGCCAGAAGGTTTGAATGTGAAACCTGGAGTTTACAGAATGGCTATTTCCAGCGGAAAATTAAGGGATAGCATGCCCTTGATAGTGCTGACCGACCCCAACAATAAGTTGAATGAAAATGGTGAAACACGGCGCAGGGAACTGTATGAAAAGCTTAGATTAAGCGTAGAAAGGGCGAACAATGCTTTTGAAGCATTAAAAGAAGCAGAAAAAATAATCAACAGCAGCAGCGGGGCAAATTATGAGAACGACAGTGCTGTCAAACAAATTGCAAAACTTGCAGAACCCCTGAAAGACAGTATTGCTGTTCTAAAATTGTTGTTTATGCAGGCAAAAGATGTACATTATTATGAAGATATTACAGTTAGGCTCAACGATAAGCTGTATGCGGCCTATGGCTATATACAGAACAATGATATTCCAGCGGAAAATGCAGATAATGCAATTAAAAATGCTGAATTATTGACCAACGAAACGTTAAAAAGGGTGAATGCTTTTTTTGCCAATCAATGGCCTGAATTCCGCAATAAAGTAGAATCAGAAAAAATAAAAGTATTTAAAACCATGGGAGGATATTAATGAAAAACACCATATTTATTTTCGCAATTCTGGCACTGTCTGTGTTCAATATTTCCATGCAGCACAAACCTTTTGGCGACTCGCCAGACCCTGAAATGGACGCCTTTATTGCAGATTTTATAAGCGCGGTTAAATCCAAAAATCAAGCAACAATTATGGAATTTATGGATTTGGAATACAAATTGGAACAACACGATAAATTACATAAAGGAAATACCACCCGTTTTTTAGATGAATTGTTCTGTGGCAACATTGTAGATGGCACTGGATTTAAATGCGTTAAAATTAAAAAAATAAAAGACCTTCAATTGGCCGTAAAAGGCGATGGTAAAAAAAATATTCCTGTAGTATTTAGGGTGTTTGAGAAAAAAATCAAGGTAGATGTTACCCTCACCATTGTTATACGCGTGGAAAATGGCGTACGGCATTTTGGAATTGTTGGCGGTGTGGGTTAATAAAATCAGTACAATATTTCAAACCCGTTTGGCGGCAATTTCATATGGATTTTGCCACCCTTTGGGGTGAAAACAGTGTTGTTATAGGTGTGTTTTAAATCGCCTTTAAATGGCAGTGCAAGCGCATTTTTTTCAGATTTTTTATTGACCACAACAAAGATTTTTTTGCCAAAATAATTAAACACCACAGCGCCATAAGTATCCATCTTCATTATCCTGATATCCCCAAAAGCCAAGGCCAATTTTAACTCATTGTTCTCCGCCAAATCTGCAAGGGCTGAGGTGATTTTATTCCCCAATTCCCCTCCGTACAAATTCAGCAACATGGGTTTAATTTCAGTAAAACGTCCATCAGGCCTTAATGAACTCACTTGGCTAAAGCGTGTAGCAACCCTGCCTGCGACAACTGGAACTTCACAAACTGGGCTTACCAAATCAGGATATGCGCACCATACCCGAATTAATGTGGGTGACATTTTAGTAGCAGCAGCGGGGATGTTCAATTTAATTTGTTCACCATCCGTTTCTCCAGTAATGGCAAAATTTTCCCAAAGCGCAACAATTTTTGCCGGCTTCTTTTTTTCCAAGTGCAATCTAATTTCACTGCCTTCGTAATTTTCTAAAAACATGCCAAAAGTTGAATCTTCATGGTACCCCAATTTGTTCAACACTTCCAATCCAATATTTGGAGTAGTGTCAGACTCCACCCTTGTGCGCCTAACCAGAAGTTGTGTGTACTTGAATCCGTCTTTCCAAAATCCAATCCATTGCAATGGAAACTGGCTCTGGTTCAATTCATACAGTACAAAACCTGAAGGTAGCTCTTTGCTTTGGAATCCAACGGAGTGCGTAATGCTGTCCCATTTTTTTGCCTCGGGTTCACTTATTTCAAACCCATCGCTTTCTTGAAACAATGTTGTAACAAAAAAGTGCTTGGGAACAGGTATGTTGTACACTGTGGGTTTTACATAAATCAATATGGCCCAAACAGCAATTGCCAATGCCAATATTGGCCAATATTTTTTTAGAATGTTCATTCTATTTTCTATTTATTAGTATTCTATTTGTATAAATTCTTCCATTGTAATCAAATACCACTATAACATTGCGAACTTGTTCAATCACTTCAAGTTTTCTTCCAGACAAATCAAACATGTTGAATGTTCGTTCTACTCCATCTGTAAACAATATAGCATCCCCATTAAAATAGGGTTTCGGAATTTCAACTTGGGGCTTAGTAATACCTGCCGTATTCCATTTGTTTAGTGAAAACAAGCTGAACACTGGATAATGGTCGGAGGTATTTGTGCTGTACGAGTTGATATAGGTTTGTAAATAAAAAACATGCGCAGAACCTTGAATATAATATTTCGACAAGCTAGCAGACACACATTGGTGGTCAATCATTTCAGTATAGCTTGCGGTGCTTCTTTGAGAGCTTAAACTTAGGGTGCGGCTTGGGAAAAAATAGCGACTGGAATCGGCCACCCAATTTAAAAAAGGAGTACTGTAATTATCAAAAACACTTTGGTCAATATCGTCGTTCCAATCACCTATAACAATGGTCTTCTGAGCATGTCCAGAGGCATCTATATATGACTTCAGCAATTCGCCGGCCTTTTTTCTGCGGACCCAAGCATCTTCTTTTTGGGTGGAATTTCCGGTATTTGCTTTTAAGTGTATCACAAAAACATACAAAGTATCTTTCTGTCCGTTATTCAAAAATTCCAATCCCACTTCTAGCGGCAAACGGCCAGAAGCAAATTCATCTTCATATCCCACCAAAGGGTGCTTTTGATACAGGGCTGTAAACATACTTTTGCGAAACAGGAGTGCTGTTTTTTGCTCCTGACCATATGTAGCAATGGCTCCCCCATATTCTGGCAGTCGGGCCTTTATTGAGTCCCAAGCATCAGCTGAAGAAATTTCGCACAATCCCCACAAATCAATATTTGCCTGAGACAAAACGGAAACTGCATTTTTTAATTGTAAATTTTCATTGGACGGTCCGTTGCCCGTGCTTCCCAACCACTCTATGTTCCAATTGGCTATTTCCAAGGTAGAGTCACTGCCAACAGTTGGGATATTCTGCCCATGAACACACAGACATGTTATATAAAAAAACAATGCCGTTAGGGTTTTCATATTAATTTCTTCTATCGAATCCCCAATTCAATTTATTGCGCAAAGTATCCAAAAAATTATCATCAGTCAATCGAATTAAATTGAATGTATGTTCGGCTTTTCTAACGGCCATTTGTGTTTCGTTGGTAATGCTTTTACTGCGGGCATCCAAACTGGTTAAATAGCTGCTTGCCCTGCCTTCAATTTCAAAAGACAGTACAACATCATCACTTACCACTACTGGTCTTACATTTAAATTATGTGGCGCAATAGGGGTGATTACAAAAGTGCCGCTGTTGGGGAATATGATGGGTCCACCGCAACTGAGTGAGTAGCCTGTTGAGCCCGTAGGTGTGCTAATGATTAAACCATCACTCCAATAAGAATTCAGGAATTCTCCATTCAAATAGGTATGTACCACAATCATGCTAGAAGTTTCCTTTTTGTGGATCACAAAATCGTTCAGTGCAAATCCGTATTCGAATATTTGTTCGGTGGTTTCAAGTTGTAAAAGAGTGCGGTTATCAATCGCATAATTTCCCTTTTGAATATCGATTAATGCCTTTTCAATTCCCGCTACATTCATGCCTGCAAGGAATCCAAGTCTCCCTGTATTCAATCCCAATACTGGCACGCCGCTATTGCGCACCAAGGGCATGGTATCTAAAAGGGTACCATCGCCACCCACGCATAGCATCACATCAAGTACGGGTTCTTCTTTGCTTAAGTAGGTAAATGTTTTTAATGGAATATCATTGGCAATATGGATATGGATAAAATCCACCAAACTCTCGGTACAATAAATTTCGTGGCCCATGGAAACCAAGGTGTGAATCAGGGTTGTGAAACCTTGTTCATGCTTGCTGTCTCTTACCGATTTGGCATAAACTCCTATTTTCATTGCTCAAAATGCATTTTTAAAAGACACATTAAATACTCCTTTTTGCAGGTGGTTAAAACTGTATTCAAACCGGGCCATAGCGCTGTACCATGCAATCACATCCAAACCCATGCCAAATCCCCTGTTCCAAGTATTTGAAAGGGGGTTTTGATCACTGTTAAATGGCGCTACCACCCTCCCTGCATCTGCAAAGATATTAAACCACAGGCTAATTGGTGCTGTTAAATAATTGGCAAAAATGCCTTTTCTCCCCTTGAGTCCAAAAACCTGATTGTTTACTAGGGCATATCGAAGTGCCATTTTCCCCAGCACAAAACCCTGACCATCGCCCACATAAGGTTCATAGCCCCGCACATAATCACTTTGGTACCCCAGTTGGCGTGCATTGCGATAAGGCATTTGGGCTGTTATATAATTGCCCGCACCCAACAATGCCAAAACGGTTTTTTGGTTGGCTGTAATTGGGGTAAAAAGGGAATACCTGAAGAACATATTTCCAGCATACTCTGCACGATTTCCTGGATTAAATACCAAGCCCTTAAAGCCTGCTCTAAATAAATGGCCTTTGCTGGGATAATCGCGCTGGTCGCGACGGTCTGAAATAAATTCCAGTTTTGCAAACCACTCTGACTGCTGCAAATTCTGAAACAAGTATTTGCCCGTTACCGCTGCTGCAGAGCTGTCTAATTGAATGTAGTTGTAACCTACAGCATATTCCATTCTAGTGGTGTAGTTTATTCGGTTTTTCGCCAACAATTCTGCTCCTATATTTTGTTGAACAGCGGCATTTTCTATTCTAAAAAAGCGCAAGGTATCATTAATTGCATTGTACCAAAGCTCGTGATTGGACCAATACTGTGCTTTTGCAGCCCAGGCCCATCCGCGACTGTGGTGCGAAAATGGAGCATTCAATCCCGCTTCAACAAATTTATTATACCCCCCAATAAGGGTAATGTATGATGAATAATTGAGGCCTTTGATGTTATTTAGGTACAAGGTACCACCATAAATTAACCTCTCGGGGTCTTTGGTTTGCCACCATACATTAAAATTTCTATCGGCCCAGGAAATGCGCGGCAAACCCCACAAATAAATGCGTTCGGCCACCTCAATATTCACAGTATCTTTAAAACAACGAACACGCACCATATTAAACAAACCCAGTCCACTAAGTCGTTTTTGCCAAACAGCAGTCATAGAATCTGGAGCCATTATGGTGTCGCCTATTTGGCAACCCAATTCACGAAAAAACACAGCAGTTTTGGTTTTCTGATTGCCTGAAAGCCCCAACTCTTTTATTACAAATGTATTTTGTGAGTACCCTGTTTGCACACAAAGGGCGAGTATGGCAGTTGTTAGAACAAAAAGGGCATTATGGTTATGCCGTTTTTTCAAAAATTAAAAATTCAAATGAAAACTTATGGAGCTCATCGATGGGGTGCGACTCTTGAAAAACCACTTGCCAACTTTGATCAATTGCAGGAAAAAAAGTATCGGCTTGGGGGAATGTAGCGTGCACCCTTGTAATGTAGAGGCGGTTTGCCAAATCTATGGCTTGAGTATAAATCTGTCCTCCTCCTATCACATAAATTTCATCGGTAGATGTTTGCTGGGCCATTTCAATTGCTTCGGGCAATGACTTAGCATATTCAAAACCGGGTAAAATAGCATCTGGATTTCGTCCTATGACAATATTCAAGCGGTTTTTTAGCGGTTTACCCAGGCTTTCCATGGTTTTGCGGCCCATAACAATGGGATGGCCTTTGGTTTTATTTACGAACCATTTAAAGTCATCGGGCAGGTGCCACAGCAGTTCATTTTTGGCACCCAATTCCAGGTGCTCACCCACTGCAGCGATTAAGGAGATTTTCGGGG
>JADYZD010000282.1 GCA_020853295.1 Bacteroidia bacterium
GTCATTGCGCCTTTTTCATGATTGTGAATGTCGTTGTAGTTCATTCCCCAGGTTTTCCAACCTGCAGTATCAAAACTCTCCCAAGAAGTATTGGGTTTGTAATGAATTACCCGAATCCCATTGATATGGTTTACGCGAATACAATTGTCGCGTATGTCGCTGGTATGGGCAATGTCCCAATTGGCAATACTTGCCGAACCCACTTGACCGTTTTTCATATCATAAAAAATCTGATTTGCATATTGCGAGCCCATTACTGTAGAATCGAGCTTTACGGTTTGTGCAGACAGGTGAAAGACGGTGAAGATTGTTGAAGCAAGTACCAAAAAGTATGTTTTTTTCATTTGGTTGTGGTTTTAATACGTTGGCAAAGGTAGTTATACTACAAGGCTTAGTACCCAAATCCCTTGGGTTTTCATGTCAAATTTAGGTAAGGTTTGTTGAAATTAAAATGTATTGTCATGGTAATGTCTATTCCATTTCACACTAAGGGTGGTAAATTTGCAGCAAAACCTAACATTTAGGTTCTTTATTCGTTGAATACACAATGGCAAAAATTGGCATTAATATAAAGGGTGGTACGCTGGAAAAACCGGATGCGGTAGTGGGTATTGATTTGGGTACTACCAATAGCTTAATTGCTGTTGTTGGAGAAAATGGTGAGGCGAAGGTGTTGGGCAAATCCAATGATGTTATTGTGCCCAG
Organism: Bacteroidia bacterium; assembly: GCA_020853295.1. Lineage (GTDB taxonomy): Bacteria > Bacteroidota > Bacteroidia > NS11-12g > UBA955 > JAGXTF01. The sequence goes on from JADYZD010000282.1 coordinate 706, forward strand.
CATTGTGCATTTCGATGAATCGGGCACTGCAATTGTAGGAAACACCGCCAAGTTGGCTTTAATCCACAATCCTGAAACCACTATTTATAGTGTAAAACGCTTGCTGGGGAGAAGCTATAAAGATATTGCAAAGCATGCTGCTTTTTTCACCTACCGCATTATCGACGATAATGAGGAACAAATGGTGCGTGTGCTGGTGAACGACAAGTATTACACACCTATTGAATTGAGTGCAATCATTTTATCGGAACTTAAGCGGAAAGCAGAAGATGCACTTCAAGCTCAAGTTTCGAAAGCTGTAATTACGGTTCCTGCTTATTTTAACGACAATCAGAGGCAAGCCACACGCGATGCCGGTAAATTGGCAGGATTGGATGTGTTGCGCATCGTCAACGAACCTACTGCAGCAAGTTTGGCCTATGGTTTTGGTTTGGACCCCAACCACCAGAAGACAATAGCGGTATACGATTTGGGTGGCGGTACTTTTGATGTATCGGTTTTGCGCATTGAGGCCGGAATTTTTGAAGTGCTGAGCACCAATGGAGATACTTCTTTGGGTGGTGATGATGTGGATAGGGGAATTGTAGACCACTGGTTACAAAGCTTGAATATTGACCCGGAATCTTTGTCGCGCAACCAATTTAGCGAGCTGCGCCTGCTTGCTGAGCAAGCAAAAATTTCGGTTAGCTCTGGCAATCCTTTCTCAGGCTCATTTGAAAACAACAACATTTTAGTTGCATTGAATTTCGATGAAACTACATTGAACCAAATAGTTAACCCAATTCTAGATAAAACTTTGGTTTGTGTGAAAAAAGCCTTGTTGGATGCGGGAGTGCAGGCCTCTGAAATTGACGAAGTTGTTCTGGTAGGTGGTAGCACCCGTTTGCCCCAAGTAAGCGCCCAGTTGAAAAGCATATTTAAAGCCTCACAAATCAACAATTCACTGGATCCAGATGAGGTGGTGGCATTGGGCGCTGCTATTGAAGCCGATGTGCTTGCAGGCAATAGGCGCGATATCTTGTTGTTGGATGTAACTCCCTTGTCATTGGGAATAGAAACGGGTGGCGGTTTAATGGATGTGATTATTCCACGCAACTCAAAAATACCTTGCAGCGCGGCAAGGGAATATACCACTTCGGTGGATGGGCAGGTAAATATGTCGATTGCCATTTTCCAGGGCGAAAGGGAATTGGTTGCTGAAAACCGCAAATTGGTATCTTTTGAATTGCGTGGCATACCAGCAATGCCAGCAGGATTTCCGAAAGTGAAAATTAAATTTTTATTGGATGCCGATGGGATTTTAAGGGTATCGGCAGAAGAATTGAGAAGTGGAGTAAAACAGGAAATAGAGGTAAAACCCCAGTATGGTTTGTCGGATGATATCGTAGAATCAATGTTGATTGACAGCCTAACCAATGCGCAAACCGATTTGGAATTGCGTGCGCTTATAGAAGCAAAGACAGAAGGCAGACAATTAATTTACACTGCTGAACGTTTTATTTCTAAAAACAGCCAAATGTTATCTGCTGCAGAAACCATGGAATCCCAAAAACTCATACAAGCATTGAACGAAAAAATTGCTTCAGGCAGCCGGGATGAGATATTAGCAGGCATTGATACTTTAAACGAATACACCAAGCCCTTTGCGGAAAGACTGATGGATATTGCCATTGGTGCTGCGCTAAAGGGCACAACAATAATTTAAAATGAGAGCCTTTGTTTTTTTATTTTTTGTTGTTTTTCTACTGCCCTCCGCATATGGCCAAGGGTGGGAAGAAGATGATGTCCTTTCCAACAGGCATGTTGGGCTCCGGTTGGGAATAGGGCAATATGGAGTATTTGGGGGAGAACTTAAGAACCCAAGGCCCAAAACAGGTTTTCAGGCAGGTTTGTTTTGGTATGGTCAGCGAGAACAAAAGAAAATAAATTGGCAAACCGGTTTGGAGGTATGCTTGATGGGGAGCAATTTCAAAAATGAAGATTCCTTTGGTTTGGCTTCATCTTCCAATTATACCCAGTTGGGCATTATTCAAATAGAAGCACCATTGTTGCTGAGTTTTCGTACCGCCCCATATTCAGAAACCAATTACAGTTCATTTCATGTGGGTTTTATACCTGCAGGTATCGTTAGTTCCGTTATATATGTGGGTGAAGAAAAAGTGCCTTACCAACAAAACAATTTGGACCCATGGAAAAACCTGCCCATGAACAGGTTTAACTTACAGGGAACTATTGGTTACCAATTTAGAGGGGGGGCTGCAGGTTACAATATCAGGTTAAAGGCAAGTATTTTGAGTTTAAATGATAAATTTGAATTGCCCGGTTTGTTGCCTGTTACCGGAACGGGCAAACCCATTAGAACCTGGGGACTCGAATTCGGATTGATATTCTAAATCCGAAGTCCATTCATTTTTCGCCTTATCTTTGCAGGCTGTGGCTCAATCTGTTGCTTTTTATACCTTAGGATGCAAACTCAATTTTGCTGAAACCAGCACCATTGGTCGGCAATTGCAGGAACATGGTTTTCAAAAAGCGGATTTTCAAGACGGAGCAGATTTGTATGTAATTAACACTTGTTCTGTTACAGACCACGCTGATAGGAAGTGTAAAAAGGTGGTAAAAGAGGCCTTAAAACTCAACCCGAAAGCTTACATTGTAGTAGTGGGTTGTTATGCCCAATTGAAACCACAAGAAATTGCCTCCATTCCAGGCGTAGATATGGTATTGGGCGCTGCAGAGAAATTTAACCTGATTCAGCATTTAACAGATTTGGCAAAAGTGGATAAGTCATTGGTTTTCAATGCTCCCATAAAAGATACCAACTTGTTTGTACCTGGATTTAGTGAGGGAGAACGCACCCGAGTTTTCATGAAAGTTCAAGATGGGTGTGACTATTTCTGTACATTTTGCACCATACCTCTGGCCCGTGGTTCAAGCAGAAGCGCCAGTATAGAAGAGACTGTTAAAAAGGTTCAAATCGCAGCCGATTCTGGTGCCAAAGAAATGGTGCTCACTGGAGTGAATTTGGGCGATTTTGGGGTTAAAAATGGCGAAAATTTCTATGGACTTTTGAAAGCTTTAGATACACTAGAAAGCATTCAACGTTACCGAATTAGCAGTATAGAACCCAATTTATTGACCGATGAGATCATCCGTTTTGTTGCAAACAGCAACCATATTGCACCGCACTTTCACATTCCCTTACAAAGCGGAAGTGACGACATACTAGAAAGGATGCGACGTAAGTACAAGTCAGACTTGTATGAAAGTAGGATCAACCATATAAAAACTTTAATGCCCCATTGCGCTATTGGAGTGGATGTAATAGTGGGTTTTCCGGGAGAAACAGATGAGGAATTTTTAAAAACCTACAATTTTTTAAACGAACTGGACATTACGTATTTGCACGTGTTCCCATACAGCGAAAGACCCAATACCACCGCCAATAAAATGAAGGAAGTGGTACCACTGAAAGTAAGGGGAGAACGGGTAGAAATGTTGCGCATATTGAGTGAGAAAAAGCGGCAAGCATTTTACCGCCAGCATCTGAACACAGTGCGAGCCGTATTGTTTGAGAAAGAAGAAAAGGGTGGCATTATGCACGGCTTTACCGATAACTATATAAAGGTATCCGCACCTTACGACCCTTTGATGATCAATGAAATTGTAGAAGTAAGATTAGAGCAGATGCTAGACGATGGCACAATGTCATGCAGCGAACTGCTTCAACTAGAAAAACACTGAGGTTGCTGGGTTTTTCTTTCTTGTCGAACAACTAGGCAAAGGATTGGGCTATTGGGTTTTTTGCAATTAACTTTGCCTCGTGTATCCAACCCTTTATTATTTTTTACTTGAGACTTTTGGTATCAAGTTGCCCATGTTCCAAATAGTAAATACTTTTGGTTTGTTTGTGGCCTTTGGCATTGCTGCTGCATTTATTACCATGCAAAGTGAAATGCGGCGCCGCACCCTTAAAGGTTGGCTCAGGTTTGAAAAAGCCACCGTAGTTACTGGCAAACCCATTCCATTAAGCGATTACATTCTCAATGGGGCATTGGCATTTGTTTTTGGATACAAGGTTTTGTTCCTGGCTTTTAACAGCGGCGAAGGTTTCTCACCTCAAGAGCATCTTGCTACTACTGAGGGTTCTTGGATATTGGGTTTGGGCCTTATGGCTGTGGTACTGGGTTACCGATATTATTCCGATAAAAAACAAAGATTGCCCCAGCCTTTGGTGGAAGAAAAGAGCATTGATGCGTCAATTCATATGGGCAACATTACAACCATTGCATTAATTACCGGATTTTTAGGTGCAAAATTGTTCCATTTGCTTGAAGACCCTCAAAACTTGTCGTTCAAACGCATTTTTACCGAGTTTTTTACAAGCGGAGGGTGGACGTTTTATGGTGGCCTCATTTGCGGTGCTATTGGTGTAATGGTATACTGTTATGTTAAAAAACTCAATTTTCTGCAAATATTGGATAGCGGTGGACCAGCAATGATGGTTTCCTATGGTGTGGGTCGTTTTGGTTGTCATTTTAGCGGTGATGGAGATTGGGGGCTTGCCAATTTAAATCCAAAGCCTGTAAGTTGGCTCCCAGATTGGGCTTGGTCATACACCTACCCACACAATGTGTTGGGCACCGGTGCATATCCGCCCGAGGGTATGGTGCAAATACCGGGTTATACTGGCGATTTTAGTTACCAGCTCATGGTGCCGGTTTGGCCTACTCCTTTATATGAGGCCTTGATGGGACTGGGACTGTTTTTAATCATTTGGAAAGTTTTAAGACATCGGGTAAATATTCCGGGCAATTTGTTTGCATGGTATTTGGTATTTGCAGGAATCGAAAGATTTGCCATTGAATTCATTCGCGAACATGGAAGCAGTGTTTATAAAGCTGGCGGATTGGTTTTTTCACAAGCCCAACTGATATCCGTTATTCTCATGCTTGTTGGCGCCTTTTGGTTACTCATTGGTGGCAAAAAATGGGGAATGAAATGGGGCAGAAGTGCTGGAATTTCCGCAGTTGAATAATTGCCAATTCATTCTACTTAAACAATTTTTTTAACTGGCACACGTTTTGTCAATAGTTATATATGCGCATTATCCTGTTTTTCATCATTGGTATTTTGGCATTGCCTACCCAGGCCCAAACCGATACCAGTAAAAAAGAAACTGCCATAATTGATGGAGATACAGTTACTTTAAAGTACATCGATCCTGTGCTCATTAGCCAAAGTATGGATGCCTCTAAAATTGAGGAATACCAAAGGCTTAAAAGAAGGGTGAAAAAAGTGATGCCCTATGCCAAGCTTGCTGCATATAAAATGCAAGTTATGGAAGACAATTTGGCCTTGAAAAAAGGGAAAAAAGAACGGAAAAAGTACATCAAACAGTGCGAACAAAGCATGAAGGATTTGTACATGTCTCAGTTAAAAGACCTTACCATTGAAGAGGGCAAAATTCTGATGAAATTGATTCACCGTGAAACGGGACAAACTACTTGGGAGATTATGAAAACTTACCGGGGCACTTCAGAGGCCATTTTTTGGCAGGCCTTTGGTTCGGTTTACGGACATGATATGAAAGAGGAATACGATCCAGTAATGGATTACCAAATTGAGCACATTATAAAATTGCTGCATTTGGAATAATTAAGTTCCTGTTTTTCTTTTCAGCATTACATAAAGCACAATCGGGGCTCCAAAAACAGCACAAATTGCGTTTACATTCAATGTTAATTGGTACAGCAAATTGTGGGCTACAAAATCTGCAAATACACAAAAAATCGCACCCCAAACTGCGGTGTGTAACCACAACTTGCTGTGGGTACCCGTTTGTAACAGTATTCTGGATAAATGCGGAGCAGCAAGGCCAACAAAGCCTATGGGTCCACAAATGGCAGTTGTAACACCTGCCAAAAGTCCGGTGATAAGGATAATTTGTAACCTCAATTTTTTGGTATTGATTCCTGCATTTTGAGCATACAATTCACCCGGCAACCAAGCATCCAATTTGTGGCGCAAAGCAAAAACCACAAACATGCCAATGATTGAAATGGGCAAAAAGTAATACAATTCCTGCAATTGGACCCTGTCGAAATTCCCCAAACCCCACATTACAAAACTGCGAAGCTGCTGGGCATCTGCAATGGTTTGTAAAATTTCTGTAGCGGCTCCAGCCATATAACCCAGCATCACACCGCTAAGCAATAAGGTAAAAACCCCTGTTTGTTTCCTGCTGATATATAGCTGAATTAAAAGCACCAATATACCCCCTAAAAATCCAACACCAGTAATGCCCAAATGGTGGGCCCAGCCCATGTGCATACCAGCAGGGAATGCCATAAGCAAAATGCCAATGCCCAAAGAAGCACCAGGTGTTATTCCTGTTAAAAAAGGTCCAGCAAGTGGGTTTCTAAAAAGGGTTTGCAAAATCAAGCCAGAAATGGCCAGTGAAATACCGGCACCCATAGCTGCCAAAACCCTCGGCATCCTAAATTCCCAAAACCAATTGTTCGTTGAATTGATTTCTAAGCCTGCTGCCGACCTGCTAAAAAACAGGTCCAACATGCATAGCACACACAAAATAACCAAAGGCAACCATATGGATTTTGCAAGTTTCATGGTTGAACCTTTTCAAAAAATACGGGTGCATGTTCAAATTCAATTTCTGGATGCAAAATGGCCAACAAATCCAGCAAAACCATATCAGGACGCAAGACCCCATAATCCCACCAAGCATTGGCCCCATTGGCTTTTAATTGTTTGGTGCAGTTGAAAATGTTTTGGTTTTTAAATGCAGAAAATTGGGCAATCCGTTGGTCCAATTGCAGCATACAAGCCCGTTCTCTGCAAGCTCCCGGATTGAACCAAACATCGGCTTTACTGGCTTGGGCAAATACTTGTTCAATGCCCATTGGAATTCTTCCTGCACCTTTGTGATTTGAAAAAATATAATTGCCACCGGCATCATTGAAAAGGGTGGCCATATAACTGTCTCCCGCAGGCACATCCCAGGTGCCACTAAACGGTGCATTGATTAAAACAGTGGGTTTGGTTTTTGCCGATTCTGCCCGTTCCTTGGTGAGCAAATAATGTTCTTCTATGCTGGCAAACATGCCTTCGGCTTGTTCGAGTTTCCCCATTAAAGCGCCAAAAACCAGTATCCATTCGGCCCTGCCCAAAGGGTGCTTTTCCAAGTAATTTTGTAAGAAAATAACCGGAATGTGGTTCTCTTGCAATTGGTTCATTTCTCTTTGCCCTTTGGCATCGGTATAATACCCCAAAATCAAATCGGGTTTTGTTGAAACCAGGGTTTCTTTTTGCAAATTGCCATTGGGAGAAACAGAAGAAATTTGGCCTTTTTGGGCGCGATTGAATGTTTTGGGTGAGCTGATATAGGCAATATTGTCTACCCCAACTATTGCATTTTCGCCATGCAAAGCTTCAATCATCCCTATAAATACAGCCGACATGGCCACAATTCTTTTTTTAGATTGAATTTTGGTAAAACCTGAGAAAGAATGGTCACTTTTTCCCCAGCAATAATTGCCCAAACTTTTGGCGCTGTCTGTTGGGTCGATGAGTTTTAAAAATGTGTCTTGTGTGGTTACCGCTATTTGGAATAAAGAGGAATACTTGGGCAGTACCAACCTGGAATTTTTGGGAAAAGTTGCGGTTTGAGACCCGTTTTTACAAGCCCCAATAAAAAGGAGTATCACAATTGAAAATAGTACACTGGATTTCCGCATCACTCTGGGCGGCTCAAAATTAGACCAAAAAATCCTACACAGCAGAAATCTGTGCCTATTAACTGCATTTATTGGTTTTATTTTGCATGTGTGGTAGACAAACTCATTCGGTTCAGGTACTATATCCTTTTTGGGGCTTTTGCCCTTTGGATGTTGTTTTTCGATAGCAACAACCTGTTTTATCGCATGAGGATTTCAAGCGATATCAAAGACCTTGAAAAAATGAAAAAACTCCATGTAGAAGCACTGGCCGATTTGAACCGTCAAAAAACAGAATTGTTGGGAAATACCCGGAATTTGGAAAAATTTGCCAGAGAACGCTATTTAATGAAGCGCGACAATGAAGATTTATTTGTAATCATTGTGGATTCTACGGAAAAGAATTAATGCGGTATTCGCATGACCTGTTACAGATTAGCAAGTTTATGTTGGCCTGCATGTTCATAAAAAATCAAAAGTTGTGTATTTCTATTAGCTTACTGTGAATAGGTTTGCGAAAATTACAAAAACAAGGAACTAACATCATATGAAGTTTATAGCGCCCTCGAACGAACTCTTGCAGCATTTACTTACCGTAAACGGTGCCATAATGTCGAAACCATTAATTCCCATTCTCGAGAATTTCTTGTTCGATATCAAAGATGGCAAACTTACCATTTACAGTACTGACCTTGAAACCAGCATGACCACAGAAATGATGGTAGAAGCGAAGGAAGATATGAGGGTAGCTGTACCATCAAAAATGGCCATTGAAACTTTAAGGGCTTTACCCGATCAGCCAGTTACCTTTAATATTGACAATGATACTTTCGCTATTGAAGTAGTCAGTAACAAAGGGCACTATAAAATGGCCGGTTTGGATGGGGTTGATTTCCCCAATTTGCCTGAGAAAAGTGGCGATGGCAATTTCGCAGTGCCAGCAAATGTGTTGCTACGCGCAATTTCAAAAACCCTTTTTGCTGCTGGCAATGATGAGTTGAGGTTGAACTTAACCGGTTTGTATGTAGAAATGATGGAAGACTCTATCAACTTTGTTGCTACAGATGCGAATAAATTGGTTCGTTTTACCCGTACCGATTTAAAACCAGGTATTGAGTACAACTTTATTATTCCTAAAAAACCATTGAACCTTTTGAAAACATCATTGCCAAATGATGACACCCCGGTTCAAATGGATTACAACAAAACCAATGTGTTTTTTACCTTTGGCCAAACGCAGTTGATCTGCCGTTTGCTCGATGAAAAATACCCCGATTACAAAGCAGTAATCCCTGCTGAAAATCCAAATACCCTTACTGTTTCTCGTGGCGATTTTCTAAGTTCAATCAACCGTATCAGCATTTTTGCTAGCAAAACCACCCATCAGGTTCGTTTAAAAATCACCGGAAGCGAGTTGCAAATCAGCGCTGAAGATATTGAAATGGCGAACGAAGCACAAGAACGCATGAACTGCGAGTTTGAAGGCGAGGACATGGAAATCGGTTTCAACGCGCGTTTTATTAAAGATATGCTCGCAACATTAGATGGCGACCAAGTGCAGGTAAAACTTTCAGCACCTAACCGTGCGGGTCTTATTGTTCCAGTAGAGAACGAAAAGAACGAAGAGATTACCATGCTCATCATGCCTATGATGTTGAATAATTACTAATCCACTCTTAAGCCGGCGCTAAAGCCGGCATTAGAGTGGACTTGTGCTTGATATTCGCAGAATCATCGGTATTAGTGCACGACAATACGCCTTGCGTAGCTTGGCGGATTCGTCGGCACACGAATGAGTAACCCATAAATATTTGGGTTTATAGAACAAAAGCTACCTTAAGACTGGATTCGTCGGCACCTAAATGGATTTTCTCTTTTGCATTTTGAAAAATGCCAGTAAACATGCCGTTCATCAGTGGGCTGAGAATTTCTTATCACTAAACCCTGTCTAGGTGCATTTATTTTTGGTATTTTCTTTGCTACATTTGCATCACATGAAAAAGATATTCGCCTTTTTGTTGTGTTCCAGTTTGTTTTTTAACACCATTTCAGCCCAGTACGGCCTTAAATCTACTTGCACTGCCAATACAGAGTACCACTTTACCGGCAGTATGGTCATGAAATCAACCATTTCTGGCATTACAGATGAACCCATGGAAATGAAAATGAACATGTATTTTGCAGATTCTGGTCGCCAAACTGCCATGATTATGGAAAATGACATGACCAAAGGAATGGATATGAAAATGATTACCAATTTTCAAGACAGCACTATGGTGTTGCTTATGGATATGGGCGGCATGAAAAAAGGCAGCTGCATGAAAATGGCGGATGCACAGAAATTGACTAAGAATAAGGAAGTCCCCAATTTCGCTTCTGATTGGGCAAAGTATAAAAAATCAGGCAATACCAAGACCATTATGGGCCACGTTTGCGAAGAATTTGTTTTTGAAGATGAAAAGATCAAACAAGTTTTTTGGATTACCCAAGACCTTGCAGAATGGAGTGGTATTTTTACCCGAGGGTACCAAGGATTTAATGATGGGAAATCCGCATTGCCTGCAGGTATGAAAGGCACTTGGTTGGGTTTTGAACAAATCATGAAAGAAGACAACCAGATTGTCATTGGTGAAATGGTTGAATTGAACATCGACAAGAAATTCAATATCAGCACCGAAGGATATGATTTTGATTAAGCTTTTCGCTTAGTTAAAAACAGCACTGCCCACACGCACCATGGTACTGCCATGGTCCAATGCAATTTCGTAATCACTGCTCATTCCAATTGAAAGTTCACTAAAATGGGTATCTAAATTAAAGTACTGTTGTTTCACCTGATTAAAGAGGAACTGTGCTTTTGAGAATTCTTCTGCAATTTGACTTTTGTCATCAGTAAATGTTGCCATCGCCATGATACCGCAAATGCGAATATGGTTCAGTTGTTCTAGCTTTATTTTCTCCAATAAATCCATTAATTCTAGCTCGTCTAATCCAAATTTGGTTTCTTCTTTGGCCACATAAATCTGCAACAAACAGGGTACAATTCTGTCGCATTTTTCGGCTTCTCGGTTTATGGTTTGTAACAATTTTAAGGAATCCACCGAGTGGATCATGGAAATAAAAGGTACAATGGACTTTACCTTATTGGTTTGTAAATGCCCTATCAAGTGCCACTCAATATCATTGGGCAATTGCGCTTTTCTTTCTAGCAATGCCTGAACCCGATTTTCGGCAAATGTCCTTTGTCCTGCTGCATATGCCTCAGTAATTTCATCTATACTCCTGTATTTACTCACAACTATCAGCTTGCAATTGCCCAGTTTTTGCTGGATTGTAAAGATGTTTTCAGCGATCCGTGGCATATTTAGTAATTTTGCACCAATGTTTGGCAAATTTATCATTATCGCAGCAGTTGCCCTACTGTTTTCTTGCAACAGCAAACCCCCTTATAATCATAAGGAAATGGTAGAGGTGCTTTCCGATGTGATGTTGCTGGAAGGGGGCAATCAAGTGCAGTATAATTTTGGCAATATACCAGACTGGGTATGGGAACGTGATTATGCCTTTGTGTGTAAAAAACACAACATGGATACCGCCGCTTTTCGCGCAAACATGAATTTCTTAGAAACCCACCCCGATGAATTTTCAGCCATTCTTGAAGAGGTAATTACCAAATTACAAAAAGCTGAATTGAATAAAAACGCACCGCAACCTTGATTTATCCTGCCGATTTTGAAGAAATTACTGGTTTTGGCCAAGTCAGAACCATGCTCCATGCAATTTGTAGGTATGATTCAAGCCGTGCTATGGCAGCTGCACTTCAAATGCATTTTGAGAAATCAGAAATTGAGCATTCCTATAACTTGATAGATGAGTGGCGTTTATTAACAGATTTATTTCCTACAGCTGCTGCCGCTTCCGGTTCTTCCGATATTACTCCTTGGTTAAAATCACTGGATATTGATAATTTTTATTTTGACGAGGAAGAATTGGCCGCCATTCTGGAAATTATTGATGCCTTCGGCACTTTGCTTATTACCCTTGCCAAAAAGAAAGAACTCTTTCCATTGCTTTCCGGTTTATTGGGTCAACCCGATGGGATTGGGCAAGTAAAAGACACCATTCGCGGTACCATTGACAACAAGAGCAAGATATTGCCGTATGCAACTGCAGAATACGGTAAGCTGGGTTCAGAGATTGAAAGGCTTGAAAAAGAAACCCGAAATGTGGTGCACAGTATTTTTAAAACTTGGCGCGAGGCGGGTTATACAGCCGAAACCGATATCACCGTTAGAGAGGAAAGATTGGTTATTCCGCTGCTGGCCGAACACAAGCGCAAGGTGCAAGGCTTTGTAAAAGACATTTCTGCTACGGGAAAAATTATTTATATAGAACCCCTAGAAAGCTTAGAATTAAACAACAGACTTACAGAGCTGGTTGCAGAACGGCGCCGCGAGAGGGAACGCATTTTAAGAAATACCACGCTAAAATTAAGGCCGTATAAATACGCATTGGAACTTACCATGCAGGCCTTGGCCCAGTTGGATTTGGTTAGGGCCAAATATGATTTGTCCAATAAATTTAAAGCACAGCGCCCGCAGGTCTCTGAGTCGCCTGTTTTGCACCTAAAGCAGGCTTACAATCCTTTACTGTGGCTTAAGCATAAAGCAACAAAAAAAGAGGTCATTCCAATGAATTTGGAATTGGATGCTGAAAACCGCATCCTTATTATCAGTGGGCCAAACGCTGGTGGAAAAAGTATCAGCCTGAAAACGGCCATACTCCTTCAATATATGGCCCAATGTGGATTGTTTATTCCAGCCCTGCCCGAGAGTAAAGTTGGCGTTTTTCGCAATATTTCAATAGATTGTGGCGATGGTCAAAGTCTTGAAGATGGCTTGAGTACCTTTAGTGCGCATTTGCAACACTTGAGGAAAATGAGCAGCATTTCATCCAAAAGCAGCCTTTTTGCCATTGATGAATTGGGCGATGGAACCGATCCCCGTTTTGGTGGCCCCATTGCACAGGCGGTATTAGAGGAATTGCTCAGCAGCAATGCCCTGGGTATCGTAACTACCCATTATAGCCGGTTAAAAGAGTGGGCAGGCCAAACCAAAGGTGTGCTCAATGGCAGCATGGCTTATGATACCAAAGAACTCAAGCCGCTATACCGCCTAGAAACTGGCAAACCAGGGAGCAGTTTTGCTTTAGAATTGATGCGCAAAACGGGTTTTGAAGACCGCGTAATCAATAGGGTGAAAACACTGAGTGGTGAAGAAAGTACCCAAACTGAGGATTTGCTCGTTGAGCTCAGTGCCAAACAACAAGAACTTACTGAACTGCTTGATGAAAACAAGCACAAACAAGCCCAATTGGAATTGTTGCTTTCTGAATACAGCGCATTAAAAGAGAAAATCAATTCCAAAAAGAAAGAAATTCTTGAAGGTGCCAAAAACAAGGCTGCTGACTTGCTGAAAGAAGCCAACAAACAAATAGAACTTACCATACGCACCATTCGCGAACACGGCGCACAGCCCCAAAAGACCAAAGTGGTGCGTGAAAAATTGGATGCTTTTAAGCAAAATAAGGTCGATAAAATTGGGGTTCAAAAAACCACCGTTAATGAACCCGATAAAATATTGCCAGTAAAGAAAATCAAAGTGGAATACCGCCCTGGAATGTGGGTGAAAAATGCACTGAACGATACAAAAGGGGAGGTTTTAGAAGTGAAAAAAGACAAACTTTTGGCGGCTTTTGGCTTGTTAAAAATGTGGGTGCCTTTTTCTGAAATAGAACCTATTCTAGAAACCAAAAATAAAAAAACATCCAATAAAGTTTCAGGCTACGATTTCGTAGGCCGGCAAGCTGAATTTAAAACCCAACTGGATTTAAGAGGCTTATCTGCAGAAGAGGCCCTCGCAAAAGTGCAAAAATGGCTAGATGAAGCCTATGCCTTAGGTCAGTCACACCTTAAAATTGTACATGGCCGGGGTGATGGAATATTGAGAAAATCGTTAAGGGATTATTTTAAAACATTGCATTTTGTGAAAGCTTGGAAAAGCGAGCATGAGGAACATGGTGGCGATGGTTGCACGCTATTGGAGTTGCGCTAAAGGCCGATAATTTTTAGGGTTTTCTTTGAATCTTCGGTTCTAATTCCTATGTTCGTATTCAGGAGGGGAAAACGGGTGTGATATCCTCAGCATTTTTTGCTGAAAAAAGGTCTGGCAGCCTGGATGTATTTACCATAGTTACCCAAATTAATTTTACAAAACATGAAAGCAATGCTCATCGAAAAGGAGCAGATCAATGATTTGGTCTATCCTTCACAGGTAACTGAAAAATCAAGAGATTTAAAGACAGAATTAATGGAAAAGTGCAGCAAGGCACTTTCGCTTGGGAATTTGCATAAAGTAAAGTGCTCCATTCTCTTTCGCGATGCCGATGGCCTGAAAAAAGTGAATACCACCATTTGGGGAATTCTAGAAGACCATATCGTGCTGAAGGGTGGGGTGAACCTCAATTTGCGGTACGTAGAAGATATCGTTTTTTAAACCTCTATTTCCCATAACAAGTATTTTTTGCTGCTGCATTCGTGCATTGGCAGGATGCTTATTGCAGGTAGTTTGCAAATTTTTTGCTTACAAAAGAACCTGTTGCTTTATTTTTGTGCATTGCTGGCTTTTTAGATAGCCTTAAGCATGTATTGAATCTTAGAAGAATGATGCACGGGAATGAAATGAGGGTTGAAATTGATGGTAAAGAATACCATGGTGCTGTAGATGTGGCCATGAGCTTTATTGGTGGAAAATGGAAAGCAGTGATCCTGTGGTACCTGCGCGATGAACCCAAACGATTTGGTGAACTGAACAAATTGATTCCCGGCATTACCGAAAAAATGTTGAGCATGCAATTGCGTCAATTGGAGAAAGATGGCATTGTTGAAAGACAGGTGTTTGCAGAAGTGCCACCCAGAGTGGAATATTCCCTTACCGACATGGGAAAAAACATGCTGCCATTGCTAGATAAAATTGCCGAATGGGGCAAAGCCATGGCCGTTAGATTTGGCCGAAAAGTTGAGCTGCCCATGCCAAAATAATCCGTATTTTTGCGGCATTATGGCACAAATACTCGATGGTCGTGAAGTTTCGGCAGCAATTAAGGAAACATTAAAAAGAGAAGTTTCAGCAATGGTGGATGCAGGTATGCGCCCTCCTCATTTGGTGGCCATTCTTGTAGGCAATGATGGTGGTAGCATGACTTATGTTGGCGCCAAAGAAAAAGCCTGCCACGAAGTGGGATTTTTGGGTTCTGTAATTCGGTATGATGATACCGTAACTGAAGCTGAATTGCTTGAAAAAATTGACGAAATCAATAACGACAGTCAAATAGATGGGTTAATTGTACAATTGCCCCTGCCTTCGCATATCGATGAGAATAAAGTTACCCTAGCCATTTCTCCTGCTAAAGATGTAGATGGTTTTCATGATGTAAACATGGGTAGACTTACCAAAGGAGCTGATGGGGTAAAGCCTGCTACGCCTTATGGAATCACATTAATTCTAAAACATTACGGCATTGAAACTGCCGGAAAAAATGTGGTGGTAGTTGGCCGCAGCAATATTGTTGGCCGTCCTATGAGCATTATGCTATCCGGACCCGGTGAAACTGGAAATGCCACCGTTACTGTTACCCATAGCCGTACCGTTGATTTGGCTTCCTACACCCGCAATGCCGATATTTTGGTTGCCGCCATTGGCAAACCTGGTTTCATTACTGGCGATATGGTAAAACCCGGCGCAGTAGTGATTGATGTAGGAACTACCCGCATCACCGACCCTTCCAAAAAAGCGGGTTGGAGACTTTCTGGCGATGTGGATTTTGCAAGCACAGAACCTGTTGCTGGTGCCATTACCCCCGTACCAGGTGGGGTTGGACCAATGACCATTGCCGGCTTATTGGCCAATACATTGTTGGCCCGCAAAGCAGGAATTGCAGCACGTACTGCCTAATATGACCCACTTTTTATATCCGGTAATGGAGCATTTCTACACCATTCAGGGTGAAGGTGCTTATGCCGGCGTTCCAGCCTACTTCGTTCGCCTTGCAGGGTGCAATGTGGGTTGCGTATGGTGCGATGTGAAAGAAAGTTGGGATGCTGAAGGCTTTCCCACCATGAGTGGAAAGGAAATTGCCAATTTGGCCAAGAATTCTGGCGCAGTTACTACCGTAATTACTGGAGGTGAACCTGCAATTTACGATTTGGGTGAATTGACCCAAAGCCTAAAGGATTGCGGAATGCGCGTGCATATAGAAACCTCCGCAGCCTATGAAATTAAAGGCCATTTTGATTGGATTACCATATCCCCCAAGAAATTCAAGTTTCCGCTTCCTTCTGAATTGCCCAAAGCTGATGAACTGAAAATCATTGTGTTCAATAAAAGCGACCTTCAATGGGCCTTGGAGTTTGAATCACTTATAAAACCAAATGCCAAACTGCTGCTGCAGCCCGAGTGGGACAAGCGAAATGAGGTTTTACCACTGATTATTGAATTTGTAAAAAACCATCCCAAATGGAGAATTTCTCTCCAAACCCATAAATATATAGGGGTTCCTTAAGCCTAATTATCCACGACTGTGGGTTTTCACTGCCCGTATTGACATTGCCTATTGGCGTTCTTTGCCAAGAATGCCTTTTAGGGTGCTGTGCCTTGTTGTTTTATTTTCCTGGAATTATTGCCAGGCTGATTTGCCATGGCCTCCAAATAACAACTATCCCCTAAACAATTATAAGCGTTTTAGCGATTCTACAGAGTACAAAATCGATTCGTTTTTTCGCAAATACTACAAAACGGGCATTTTTAATGGAACATACCTTTTTTTCAGTAACGATAGTTTATTACAGGGTGCTCTGGGCTATGCCACATTTCCGCAGTACGATACATTGATCAACGACGATTTGTTTCAATTGGCTTCTGTTTCCAAAACCATTACAGGCATTTCTATTCTGCTGCTTTACCAGGATGGTTTGTTGGGGATTGATGACAGCGTGCATTGGTATATACCAGAATTGACCAGAAGAAACCTCACCATACGGCACCTCATTTCTCATAAAAGTGGACTGCCTGATTACTTTTATTTCAGCAGTGCGCTTTGGCCTTGGCAAAACAAACACATGACCAATAGCGATGTGGTAACCCAAGTAAACCAGCAATCTTACAGGGCCTTTGCCCCGCCCGGTTTGTACTATGATTATTCCAATACCAATTTTGCATTGCTGGCACTCATTATAGAACGCATCACCCACATGGATTTTCGGAAATATGCAGAACTCAACGTGTTTAATCCAGCGGGCATGAAGTTTACCCATATCAATTATTTTGATAGCATTCCGTTAAAAAATTATCCGGTTCAGGGATACGAACGCAAACGGATATATGGAGATATTCCACAGAATGGCACTACAGGTGATAAAGGCGTGTATTCAAATACAGTAGAAATGTTTATGCTGGATAGAGCTCTAAGAGGCTCTTACATCTTACACCAAGGCAGTAAAGATTTGATGTGGAGTCCTCAAACACTAACAGGAGAAAACTCTTACTACGGCATGGGCTGGCGTATGAAATGGATAGGAGGAAAGAAGTGGGTGTTTCACAATGGCTGGTGGAAAGGCTTTAGAACCTACTACTGGCGTTGTTTGGATGAAGACAAATGTTTTGTAGTGCTCAGCAACAATGTGTATGGCAGTTTTTTAAGCACCACAGATATGGTGGCTTTGTTAGAGTGATGTTTTCATATTTCAATATTTCAGCCACATCTTGTTGAATTTCAGTAAATATGCTTTCTGCGTGTAAGGCTTGCTGTATAAGGATCTTATCATAATATACTACCTACGTGGATGTATGTTTAATCCATTGCACAAATGCCCCTTTTTGAGGCAAAATGCCACTATGAAAAGAAACAGAAATGTGGCCAATACATTTTGCAATCAATAAGTAAGTATTGGGGGTTTTGGGGCAATTTTAGAATTGCTGAAATTGGTCTTTAGTGATAAATTCCAACCATTTTTTACGGGAATA
>JADYZD010000283.1 GCA_020853295.1 Bacteroidia bacterium
TTAATGTATTGTTTGTAAAACGCGATGCAAAAGGCGAAATTGAGGATAGTTTCACATTGGTTCCAAAAGCACAAAACAACCCCAATATGGGATTGATTAGTGAGCCTTCTACACGGCATTTTATCCATAAAGATGTGTTTACCCATATCAACCATGAAAGCGGCATGGATAAGGAAGAACCGTTTAGTGGTTTTAAAAACGATACTGTAAATATTGGTCAAACTTTCCTCACCACATCGGGCAAAATAAAAATTCGGGTTGACAGTGTAACCAAGCACCATTTTTCATCTTATTTAATATTAAAACTTTCTGCAATGGCCACCTCATTAAATGATTCGGTTAGGCTGAATGCAATGTATGTGCGCGATACGGCTACAGCAGGCGAGGAGGGAATAAGCGATCAATCTGATATGTTGGGTGTATTGCTCAAATTTGATAAGGTAAATTACGACAAAAACGGGAATGCCAAATTTCAAGTATTTACTGGTGAAAGGGCCCCAAGAAAACCTTATATTGTTTTAAAAACAATTGAGTTTCCTTGGATTAATTTGGTTTGGGCTGGCACTATAATTATGGTATTGGGTTTTGCAATGGCAGTGGTGTTTCGGTCACGCCAACTCAAAGCGCTAAGCGAATAAATGCATCATTTTATTGCATTTATTTTCCTATTGACCAGCGGAAACCCAAGTACACATTTCTTCCCATTGTAGGTCCCCAAGCAAAGGCAGCATCGAAATATTCTTTGTTGTTAAAAGTGGTATTCAATACAGGATTGTTTTGACGAATATTTAGAATATTTTCTATACCAGAATAAAATTCCCATTTGCGGTAATTTTTTCGAATTTGCACATTCACAATACTATACCAGGGACTGTTTTTGGCCATTTGAATTGCTTCTGGAAGAATTTGTGTTGAAGGCAATCTTTTGGGACTATTCACCTGCAAAATTGCATCAAAAAACCATTTGCTGCGGGTATTGTAATTCACTACTACCAAGGCGCGATGGGGCGCTTGCATGGGTTGTATTTGCTTGGTATTTCCCAAATTTTGTATGGCATTAACGTATCTGTATGACAATTTAATATCCATATGCCTATGGGGTTTCAGAAGCCAATCAACCTGCGCCATAGTGGTGCTGTTGTTTCTTTGTGTTTCTAAAATTATGGCGTCTAAATTGCGGTCGCGGTCGGCTACCAACTGGTATTTGAAATAAGTATAATATGCATCTACAGAAAGCGTAGAAGGAAATTGCAAGGCCATAAAATGAAAAGTATAACTGCCGCCCAAATTCCAAGCTTGTTCCTGTGGCATGGAGTAGGCACCTACAAAAATATTTTCAGGAATATTTCCTGTAATTTCAGTGGTAATTATTTTTCTATTGGTGATAAGATTGGGCAAGTTTTCCGCGAAAATCCATGGTGTTCTGCGCCCAACACCAGCTTGAAAATGCAATTGTTGGTTTTTGGTAACTTCGTATTTTAAATGCAAACGTGGGGTATAAATGAGTTTGTAAATAGAATTCCAATCCAAACGATTGCCCAATACCAAAACCAAGTTTTTTGTTTTCAAAACCCACTCAAAAAATGCACCAGTGCTCAGTTCTTTTCTTTTAGGGTTGTAAACGCCCATATACGTATCTTTTAAGGTTTCATTTACATCATCATACATTACAGAAATTCCGGTTTTGATGCTCATTTTTTTTTCATCATCAGATCCATACAGGCTGGTGAAATGGATGTTTTTTTGCAAGCCAGAGTAGTTTCTTTCAATCATATTGTTTAAAACGGCTGTGCTTTTGGTTTGGCTGATATATAGAATATTGCCAATGCTTCGGTGTCCATCTTTATCCAAGAATATTCCAAGTTTTGCAAAAGCTTCTGCACGTTCTTCTTGCATGTTAAATTGGAACCGCAAACGTTGGTCGTGAATATCATGATAGAGGTGAATGTCACCACCATCTCGTTTGTCATTCATATAGGTGAAACCAATTTGGGTTTCTGCTTTTTTGCCGTAATATTTAAATTGGTCGCCAAAGAATACACGCTGATATAGCGGGATGTCAGTAAATCCATCACCGCCCCTGTCATGCGCTTTGAACTGACTGCCATAATGCAAATAGGAGTGGTTAAACGCGTTCTTGTTGATTTTGCTTTTAACAATCACATTTCCTTCAGCACGGCCTTGTCCATTGCCATAAGCATTGATGAACAAAATGGGGTCGTTGTGTTCGGATTTTAAGGCATAATTTAATCCACCCGTAATTCCTTCAAACCCATTGGTTACCGAACCAACACCTTTTGAAATATGTACCCCACTTACCATGGGTCCTGGGATTTGGTTTAAGCCAGTAAGTACATTCAATCCCCTGATTGCAGGAATGTTGTCGCGGGTCATGAGTACGTATTTGCCTGCCAAACCCAGCATTTCTACTTGGCGGATACCAGAAACCCCATCGGCATTTGAAACTTCAACGGTATTGTTGGTTTCAAAACTTTCGCTAAGGGTGCAACAAGCAGCTTTTTTAAATTCTTCTTCATTGATAATTTCTACTTTTTGTATACCACGCGAATTAATAGAACTTGCAACTCTAGCCCGCACCACATTGGCCGTATTTAATCGGTTTTGCGATTGCAAATATTTATCAGAAGTAAAGAACTGTGGTTTATGTATTTCGGGTGAATAGAATACGGTGTCTTGTAGGTTTGGGGAATAATAAAACACCAGCATACTTTTATCTTCACTTTTGCCCAAATGGGTAAACTTGAATTTTCCGAATTTATCAGTGGTAACGGTTTCTCCACTCGGAGTTATGGCAATACGGATACCGGAAACAGGGATGTTAATTCCTGCACTGTCTAAATACAGCACAGCTTTGGTATTTTGTCCCTTAGCTTGCCCCAAAGAGAGCAAGCCAAAGGTCAAAAATATTAATGGTCTGTACATTTTGCGCCACTTCTATACATACAACATTCAGGAAGGTCGGCATAGGCTTGTTCACTGGCTTTTACCAGTTCTGTGTCGTGCCCGGCAATTGCGACCAAATTGTGCAATTGTTTTACTTCCAATTTTCTGGGGTTGTAAGTAACGGAAACCATTTGTGTACTTTGGTTCCAGGTAGCATTGCGCACGCCTTTTACATCGAGTGCGTTTTCTATGCGTTCCTTGCACATTTCACAGGTGCCTGAAACTTTAAAAGAAGTGGTTTCTTTTGTAGGTGGTTTTATAAAGGATGCAAGCAGCAATAAGGTGGCTGCGAATATGGTGGTGATGGTGAGTTTTTTCATTGTTGTTTTTTTTGTTAACGGATTTTATTTCTGATCTATTTTGAATGTAACGTGGATTTTACAATTTGCTGCGATTTACGCAGGTGCAAAATCCTTAAACAATGAAATCTTATATGATGAGCAAGCCCAAATTATGGAGCAATGTTCGGTTGAATATTTTAGGAGGCCCAGTATTTTGTATTACCCGATTCGAGTACACTGTGCTAATGGGTTTGCAATGCTGTTTGGATTGACCTGAAATGTGAATGAAATCGGGAATAATTAAGTTTTCAAAAAAAACACCTCCAAATTTCGGAGTCATGGCAAAAACAAATTCTGTTGTGCAACAGTCGTCTTTTTTAGGAGCAACTTGCTTTATAGGTTTGCAACAACTATGAGCAGATTCATGCATGTGGCAGGCTGCTTCGGAAAGCAAAGCACCCCTTTGAGGACAAATATGCAAGGCAAACTGGGCCATACCACTGCTGAGTAAAATTACCAGAGCAAAAAATATGGAGGCCGATTTTTTCATCCTTTGTACAAATATAGACAAAAATTGCACCAAATAAGTTGCCTATGTGGCAAGTTTAGCTAGAAAAACCATATTATCGCATTTCCAATTCATGGCCACACTCATACAAAAATTAAGGCGCAAAAAAACCGATTTCAACCACGAAGGGCATCAAAAAATGCACAGGGTATTGGGAGTGCGTGATTTAACCCTGTTTGGAATTGCTGCAATTTTAGGTGCAGGCAGTTTTAGCAGTTTGGGCGGTGCCGTGTTTCACGGTGGCCCTGGTGTGGTAATTCTTTTTGTGATTGTAGCCATTGCCTGTGGGTTTACAGCTTTTTGTTACTCCGAATTTGCGAGCAGAATTCCAGTTTCTGGCAGTGCTTATACGTATGCCTATGCCAGTTTCGGTGAAATCTTTGCTTGGCTTATAGGTTGGGCGTTGTTGATGGAATATTCTATAGGCAATATTTATGTGGCCTTTAGCTGGAGTGATTACTTTACCTCATTTATGGAAAAATGCGGGGTGAATATACCTGTCTATTTGTCCAACAGTTATGTAGAGGTAAGTAAGGCAGTACAAGCGGGTACAAGCAATTCAGAGCTTCAAAGTGCATGGGCCAATGCTCCTCTTTTGGGCGGCATGCGCATGATTTTTGATCTTCCGGCAATCTGCATCAATGTATTGATTACTGTTCTAGTATTGCGCGGCATTAAAGAAAGCCGAAATTTTAGCAACATCATGGTGGTGTTGAAAATGGCGGTGGTGCTATTGGTGATTTTGGTAGGTGGATATTTGGTGTTTTCAAATGGCTTGTCATTTAATTGGCAGCCTGCCAATCCTGCTGGCGAGCACTCCTTTATGCCCAATGGTTTTGGAGGCGTAATGTTTGCTGTAAGCGGGGTCTTTTTTGCCTATATTGGTTTTGATGCTGTAAGTGTGCTGGCAGAGGAAAGCAAGAATCCACAAAGAGATTTGCCACGCGGGATGATTTATTCTCTGGTGATTTGTACCGTTGTATATATTCTTTTGGCTTTGGTGCTTACAGGTGCTGTGGATTATAAAAAATTTGATGGAGTTGGAGATCCACTAGCGTTTATTTTTGAAAAAGACAACCTAAATGTGGGTTGGATGCAATTTTTAGTGGCCATATGTGCGGTGATTGCAATGAGTTCTGTATTGTTGGTTTTTCAAATGGGTCAACCCCGCATTTGGATGAGCATGAGCCGAGATGGATTGTTGCCTAAAAAGTTTCAAGAATTGCACCCAAAATACAAAACTCCAAAATTTGCCACCCTATTAACGGGTCTAGTGGTAGGGGTGCCTCTGTTGTTTACCGACAAAACGTTTGTACTGGATTTTACCAGTATAGGAACCCTTTTTGCATTTGTTTTGGTTTGTGGTGGGGTGCTTTTAATACCAGGCAGGCCTAGAGAGAAGGGGCGTTTTCACCTGCCTAAAATCAACAGCCAGTATATATTTCCGTCGATTGTATTGAGCACGGTGATTTTGGTTCAAATATTTTATCCAGTTTATTTTACCCATTTATTTCAATTTGAACCCAGTGCCAAAGAACTGCTGGGCCTGAATGCGATAGAAATTCAGGAGAAGACTACTTCATTGATCACCTACAATATTTCTACCCTTATTTTTTGGATATTGTGTGGTGTTTTTATGGTATATGCATTTCTTCAAAAATGGTCGTTAATTCCGCTTTTGGGATTAACTACTTGTTTATATTTGCTTACTGGAATGACGGCAACCAACTGGCTTTGGTTTTTTGCCTGGTTCGGAGTGGGATTGCTGGTGTATTTTTCTTACGGATATAAGCACAGCAAATTGGTGAAGCAATGAAAAAGGAACGGAATATTAAGGATGTGATTGATTCCATGTACGAAAAGTACAAGATGAACCATAAGATAACAGAATTAAAATTGGTAAATGCTTGGGCGGAAATAACGGGTCCGCTTATTTCCAATCATACTACTGAAATAAGATTGGTAGGAAAAACACTGTATGTGAGTTTTGATAACCCACCCTTGAAAAATGAAATGATGTACAGAAGAACTTCTTTGATTGATGCCATTAATTTGGCACTTGGTATAGTAGTAGTAGAAAAAATATTTATTAAATAAATTGTGAAATTTAACGACATTCCCAAATTCAGTAGTGAAGCGGATGCCTACTTTGACATTGTCTTATTGGTGTGTTGCATTGCTTTTATGTTGTATTGGTTTTTGTCCATTTCAAGTAAAATAAAAGCAACCTATTTTATGGGTAAAAATGCAGAAATGGTGGATTATCATTTTGTGGTTTTTACCAAAATATTCGGAGGTTTTGTAATGGCAATTCTTCCTTTAACAGCCATTTATTTTTGCATGTATGATGTGGCCATGAGCCTTGTAGTAGGAGAGTGGCACTGGAAAGAGACGATGACTTGGATTTTGGCAATGGGCATTCCACTTATGATTGCCAGTTATTTTAGCGGCAAAAATCCGAATGTTCAAATGAAATACCCAGAGGTCAAATTGAAGTTTTGGGATAAGGAAAGGGGCCTCAAATATGCATTTTCTTGGATGGTTTATTTGGTGGGGTATGAAATCATGTTTAGGGGTGTACTATTTTTAATTCCTGCATATTATTTTGGATTTTGGCTTGCCTTAGGTTTGAATTTGGCATTGTATAGCATTAGCCATATACCAAAGGGGGCTGATGAAGCTGTAGTAGCACTGCCCATTGGGTTTTTGTTGTGCTTGGCCACTTGGCAAACCGAAGGAATTTATGCGGCATGTGTTATCCATATTCTTATGGCATGGTCGGGAAATTATTTTGCCTGGTTCCATCAAAATAAAAGGGGATTTGTTTAAAAAAATCTAAAATTATCTGTCGAATATCATGCTAAAAATTGCGTGAAATGGTTCATATTCGCGGAGTTGAAATGAGGGTATTTGTAACAGGCGGCACAGGGCATTTAGGAGCTTGGTTGGTGAAAGCGTTGGCAGCGCAGGGAAATGCAGTTGTGGTAGGAGTTCGCGATGAAAAAAAAGCCGATTTTTTGCGGTTTCCAAATGTAGAAATCGTTAAAGCTGATTTGGACAATATTGAGGCTTTGAAAAGTCATACCCAAAATTGCGATGCCATTTTTCATTTGGGTGCATTTGCTGCTGTGTGGGCAAAAGACCCAAGTATATTTGACAAAACCAATGTTGAAGGCACTAGAAATGTGCTTGAAGCGGCAAAAGCAAATCATGTAAAAAGGGTGGTTGTGGTGTCATCCGCAGGAAATTTCGGCCCCAGTATTGATGGAACGGTTACTGAAAATACCGTTCGCAAATTGCCTTTTTTTAATGATTATGAACGCACAAAAAATGCAGCTGATGAATTGGCGCTAGAGTATATAAAGAATGGACTCGATGTGGTTATTGTTTACCCCACAAGGGTATACGGACCTGTGTTAAATGGCAAGCCCGCATCTTTAACCATGCTCATACATAGGTCGCTTACTGCAGGATTTAGAATTGTACCTGGTAAGGGAGATAAAATTGGGAATTATGTATTTATAGATGATGTTATTCAGGGATTTATTTTGGCTTGGCAAAAAGGAAGGAAAGGCGAGAAGTACATATTGGGTGGTGAAAACCTAACCCTAAAATCGGTGTATTTGGAAATTCAAAAGAATGCAAAACAAGGCCGCAAATTGCTGTATTTGCCTTTATCAATTATTCGGATATTTTTGTTTGTTGAAAAAGTGGGTTCTTGGTTTGGAAGACCACCTGTGCTTACCCAAGATTGGTTGGCAAAAGTAATCTACGATTGGAATTTAAGTTCTGATAAGGCTAGGGCGGAACTGGGTTACAGCACTACACCTTTAGAGATAGGAATGAAGAAAACTGCTGAATGGGCCTATCAATTTTCGGGGCCTGCTTAAATCTCTGTTGGGGGTTTCGGTTTTAATTGATTCGATTCTAAATGTATGGGCTTTTGGGCATCTTGTTTTTTGGCTGAAATATTGGCCTTTTCAATGCTGGTATTTAAATCAAAACCCACCAATACCACTAAAGTATTGATATATATTAAAATCATCAATGCAATAATGGCACCAATTGAACCATAAATTTTATTGTAACTATTGAAGTTGTTTACATAAATGGTAAACAACACGGTGCTAATGAGAGACAATGCTGTAGCGAATATGCTTCCTGCCGTAAAAAAACGCCATTTGTTTTTATTAGACGGGCCAAAGTAGTACATACAAGAAATGGCGATGAGCACAAAGCCGGTAATGATGAGGTATTCAAGCAATGCCAGTGTAAATTCAAAA
>JADYZD010000284.1 GCA_020853295.1 Bacteroidia bacterium
TTGGTACTTGGTGGAGGTGCTCCTATATATAATAGGGAGTCTGAAATTCCTGCATATTTCGCTGAGATTGAGAAATTTGATATTAACAACATTGCCGATATCAGCATAGAAGAAGCAAAGGCTGTGGCTTTAAAACTTTCGGCACAGCCGAATATTGCCAGCAAACGCTGGATTTTTAACCAATACGACAGCATGGTAGGTACTGTAAATCAAAGTACCAATCGTCCTTCTGCCGCTGCCATAGTTAGAGTAAAAGGCAGTGATAAAAGCTTGGCACTTACCGTGGATTGCAACAGCCGCTATGTATTTGCCAATCCTGATAAAGGTACCCAAATAGCTGTAGCAGAAGCGGCCCGCAACATTGCTTGTTCTGGCGGTGTGCCTACAGGAGTTACCAATTGCTTGAATTTTGGCAATCCATATAATAAGGAGGTGTACTACCAATTTGAACATGCCATTGCTGGAATGGGCAAAGCTTGTCGCAAATTTGATGCGCCTGTTACTGGGGGCAATGTGAGTTTTTACAACCAAAACACCAATGGAAATGCCGTGTATCCTACACCTACAATAGGAATGGTGGGAGTTATTGAAAATCCAAAAAATGTAATGACCATGGATTTCAAGAATGAAGGCGATTTGATTTTCCTTTTGGGCAGCAGCCAAAATGATATTGGAAGTTCGCAGTATACCGCAAAATTGCTGGGCATTGAGTTCTCACCATGTCCTTATTTTAACCTTGACGAAGAGTACAACTTGCACCAGGCGGTGCTTGGGGCAATACAAGCTGGAATTTTAAACAGTGCCAACGATGTAAGCGAAGGTGGTGTATTTATCAATTGCCTCGAAAGTGCTATGGCTGGAAGAATGGGATTTGACATTTGTACAGAAAGCGAAATTCGCAATGATGCATGGTTGTTTGGCGAAGCCCAAGGTCGTGCAGTAATTACTATGGATCCTACTAAAAAAGCTGATTTGGAAAGTGTAGCCAACAAACTGGGCGTAAAAGCAACCTTTATAGGTACTGTGAAGGCTGACGGCATTGTGGTGAATGGGGTGTATTTTGGGGCTGTAAGTACCTATGCCAATGCCTATGACAATGCTATAGGTGAGAAGATGGGGTAAGGTATGCCGCAAATCATCATTTTGGGTGGATGTAATGGTGCCGGGAAAACGACTGCGGCTTACTCTATACTTCGTGATGTTTTAGAAGTCATTCAATTTATAAATGCCGACGAAATAGCCAAAGGGCTTTCTCCTTTTGCGCCGGAAACAGTGGCAATTGAGGCGGGACGAATTATGTTGGACCGATTGAAAGAACTGGCCAGTGCGGGTCGAGATTTTGCATTTGAAACTACTTTGGCATCTAGAACGTTTGTGCCTTTTTTAAAGGAATGTAAAAAAATGGGGTATCAAGTGGAAATGCTATTTTTTTACTTGGACAATCCAGAATTGGCCAGAGAAAGGGTAAACTCACGAGTAGCAGCTGGAGGGCACAACATACCAGATGATGTAATTATCAGAAGGTATTCCAGAGGACTTGATAATTTTCTAAATTTGTATGTAAATTTGTGTGACCAATGGGGTGTTTACAATAACTCTACTGGAATTCCCGTTTTGATTGCAAACGGAGAAAAGGATTCCATTAAAGAAATTGAACTAAAACAAGATTGGGCAAAGATTTTAGAATATGCAAAAAAATAAAAAAGTATCCATTGCTGAGATTACAATAGCACTGCAAAAAAAGTGGCGCGAAATGTATGAAGAGAAAGCACGCAATGATGAATGGGTATGGATTAGCAAAGATGGCAAACCCACGAAGGTTAAAGCCAAGGATTGCCTTTAATTCAAGAATTTCCTTTTAACTAGTTCTCCTGTTTTTTAAAATCAATTGTGATGTATTCTGCATCATGCAAGCCTATGAGACTTGGAATGCATTTGATTGAATTAAATTTTCCGTCCATCTTTGCCACATGCCCAGTTCCCCGTCCAATATCTCCTTTTGGGAAAAACAATTCACCTCTAATTCCGATATTATTATTGTTGGTGCTGGTATTGTGGGCCTGCAATGTGCTACCCAACTCAAGCTAAAATTTAAGCACCGCAAAGTGTGGGTGCTCGACAGTTCACCTTTAAGCTTAGGGGCAAGCATGCGCAATGCGGGCTTTGCTTGCTTTGGCAGTGTTGGAGAAATTTTAGATGATGCCCAAAGAACCAGTTGGGATGCGGCCTTGGCACTGTATGATCGCCGGTTTAAAGGGATAAGCCTGCTGCTTCAAAATTATGGTGAAACCCGAATAGGATACGAAAAAACAGGTGGCTTTGAGGTTTTTACAGAAGACAATACTGACGGATTTGAAAGGGTTTTAAATTCCATATCAGAAATCAATAAAGGATTAAAAGACATTACAAACACCGAAACCTTTCAAATGAAATCCATGGCATTTTCGGGTATGAAAGTGCTTCCTTCTGGTGTATTCACAGCGCTTGAGGGTGCCATCCAAACACACCTTTTATATGCCAGCATCAGACAAAAAGCCATAGAAGTGGGCGTAGAAATTTTCTCGGGTTTACAAATAAGCCATTTCGAACCTCAAGCACTAGGTTGGAAATTGTATACCGCAGAAGGGTATCAATTTCATTGTAAAAAATTGGTATTCTGCACCAATGCTTTTACCTCCCAATTGTTGCCAGAATTGGATGTGCAACCTGCCCGGGGACAAGTTTTGGTTACCAACCACATTCCAGATTTAAAATGGCGCGGCCTTATGCATGCCGATAAGGGGTACTATTACTTTAGGAGTTTGGGAACCCGAATACTCATAGGTGGTGCCAGAAATTCTGACTTTGAAACCGAAAACACTACAGAAATAGCCACCAATGCCCATATTACAAATAGGTTGATTGCTTTTTTAAAGGATATAGTAATTCCCAATCAGAATTTCGAAATAACAGATTCATGGTCAGGGATTATGGGAATGGCAAACGACAAAAGTCCAATAGTAACAGAACACAAAGCCAACCTATATGTATGCGCCAGAATGGGAGGAATGGGAGTTGCCTTAAGCTCTCTGGTTTCAGCAGAGCTGGCAGACCTAGTGGACTAATTTGTGCCTGTATATCCATAAATGGGAATTCGCAAACCCAATGTGGCACCATAAGTGAGGCCAGTAGTGAATGTTTTTGGGCTATTTCTGCGGATAAATCCATATTCATAATGCCAATTGCCTTTGCCCATATCTGATTGATAACCCACAAATCCTGTGAACATAAAATTCTTTCGAATCACCACACTCACATTTTGCTCCACTAAAAATATGAACCCTGGGTTGGTATAGTGTCTGGGGTCTTCGTCGAGCTGGGTGGGTTGTTGGTTAATAATCCATGATATGGAAGAAGCCTTGTTCAATGTGTCGTTTTGGTACCTTAAATCTAAGCTGCTGTAGCCAACACCGGCAAGTGTGGAAAATTGAATGCCTTTATTTTTTCCCAATTTGAAAACAGGCCCGCCAGTGAATGTCCATCTGGTTTGGGTTAATATAAACTGTTCATAGTCTGAAACATAACCCCTGTTTCTGGTGCCGATTGCCAAGCCTGAGTGTAAAAGAAATCTTTTGGCTTCATAGCTCATCCCCATTTCCACCGCATTGAGTGGCCCCTGTATGTGAGAATTTTCATTGGGCATACTGCTGTTGAATGTGTTTAGATTTGTGTTGAATGCACGCCAACCGATGTGCATTTGCCAGTGGCCATGCGATGTGTCTTGGCCGCTTACGACATGCATTGTAAATGCCATGAGTGCTGTTGTGAGTGTGTTTTTAAGGTTCATAAGTTTGAAAGGTTTACTGGAATTTTAACAATTTTAATGCCTTTTTTGTTTAACTTATGAATGCACATTGAAAGGCACTGATTTTCTGCATTTTTAACCTTCGGGTTTCATACATACAACGTTTTTAGCACGATATTTGTCCATAACTTATCATGCGGATTTTGTTACTTCTGGCTTTATCAATCTTTTCCCAGCTTGCAATGGGCAAATCGGCCATTCCACGTTCCTACGAAGATTCAATAGAAGTGGAACTCCGTGTGGGTGATTCTATGGAAATTGGCGCCTGCCCGTCTCCGTTTTTTACCCACCTCGATTTGTTCAGAAAAACCCGCTGGGAAGTAGGCGAAGATGCTTATGATACCGCAACCGGAAATGGTTTTTATAAATCATTTTTTAGCAGTGGCGACTTTAATGCCTCAGAACTGCCAGCCGATTTTTCAAAAAAACACTTTGTGGTAATGGGCATGGAAGTGTTGAGCAACAAAA
>JADYZD010000285.1 GCA_020853295.1 Bacteroidia bacterium
ATCTGCGGGGGTAAAATTGGTAACTGTAAAATTTACAAAGGTTTTCTCCACTATGGTTTTGGTAAGTGGAGCAAATGGCAGCGCACGAAAATGATTTACCTGCACCGGTTCCTTTTTGCATGAATTCAATGTAAAAACCATTGCACATAACAGTATGATTCCCTTATACCCCATCCTTTTGTTTTGAACGAATTTATTTATAATTCCCATCGTTTTTACTGGTTTCTATGAATTTGTTTAAAAACATGACCTTTCATTCACAAATTCTGACTTTCCCAAATTTGTTTTAAAAGGCGAATGGCCTGCATCAAACATAAAAAGAACTCTGCAGACCATCGCCAACCTATATCCAGCTTCTAAACCTATGATTTACTGTATTTCATATTTGATGACCTCAGTATTGCCATCTGTCAAGGTCAATTCTATGTGCAAAGTCATTTTACCTGGAGGCATCGTCATGTTATATTTATTTTTTATTGGAGTCAAATCATAACAATAGTCTTGCTCAAAACTCCTTAAATCTGTATACAGACCCGTATCTTTTTGAAGACTTTTGACATCCAGTTTAGCCAACATGTGCCAGGGATATACATTGGATACAAAATTTTCCTTTAAAAATAAATGGTATTCTGGGGCATACATTTTATCGGTGCTGATAAAATAGCCTTTTACGTACAATTTATCATCTTTGATATAGGCATTTGGTTGGGCAAAACTGCCATGTTGTCCAAAATAATCATCATTTAAAATGGGCTGCAATTTACAATCACATTTTACGTCGGATTCTACTTCCGTAAGACAAGTTATTTCTATTTGGGTATGCTTATATTGCGGCATCATTGTTTTACAGGGCACCAATCTATAACCCAATTTATACTTTTTATCAGGCTGTATTTTTGATGCATAATCCGCATAATTTTCTGCATACAATTGTTTATTGATAAAATTACCTTCCAAGGCCCAGAAATGAAAATCCTGGTCTACATTTTCGGTGCTCACCAAGGTGATGCAATCCTCGGTATTGGGATGGTCCTTTTCCTTATCTTTCTTTTTTTCTTTTCTAAATAAGTGATGGTATTTATCGTCTTTACAAGAGGAGGTAACAACTACCAAGCTAAATAAGAGAACCAAGACTGAGAATACGTTGTGCTTTTTCATCATTGTGTTTTTAGTGTTCTGTTGCATTAGATACAAATAGCACCATGTTCGTTTGAAAAAAATAAAAAAACAGCAAAGAAAGCAACAGTTTCGAATCCTATTTCGTTGTTATACTGGGCCTTATAAAATATTTGATGTTTTAAAAAAATACCATGAGAGACGGTAATGGAGGCAGCAATGGGGAAAATGTCTGCACCTAGATAGGAAAGGATGGCAAGGAAGCACAGGATGGAGAAAATCTGCCTTGTCATTTGAAACGCACATTGGCTTTCCCAAAAAAATGCTAAATTGCATTTGGAAGTGATGGATCATATAGCAAATTTTGGTTGGTTACACTCCGTTGCACTGCGCAAAGACCAACCATGGGAGAAATTGAAATTAGAAATTCCTTGTATCTACAATTGTGCGTGTATATCCAATTGGTAGCTTAGGAACAAAGAAATAAACCCCAAATCCACTCGAAGAATGATAGTCTGTCTTTTTACGTGAATAATTTATCAAAACCACTTGCTTTCTATAAAATAAATCCAGCCAACACTTAGTTTCTATATATTGATATATCGAATAATCATAGTAAATGCCATAGTACAAAATCTCATTTTCCGAGAACTTCTTATAATCTACCCCCTTAAAAAAGTTACGCAATTTTAAATTTATAATTGTACTTGAGTCACTTATTCTTCTTGGTACCTCCACAAAATCAAAAGTACTATCTTCTCTTGCCCTACCCAAGAATCCCTCACCATTAAATAGCTTAACAACTTCGATGCCCTGCATTGTGCAATCTTCTGA
This sequence comes from Bacteroidia bacterium, assembly GCA_020853295.1. Classification (GTDB taxonomy): domain Bacteria; phylum Bacteroidota; class Bacteroidia; order NS11-12g; family UBA955; genus JAGXTF01. Next base: position 1,951 of record JADYZD010000285.1, read on the forward strand.
TCTAAAATCAAGTTCTTCGGCTGAAGGCTTTCTGCAACCATGAAAAACAGAAAATATTAACAAAATAAATATTGTTCTTCTCATTTAGTGTTTTGAAAATTTTATAAATGAATAGTTAACAACTATACCAAAGGGTGGACTTGTAGGTGCAATGTTATTATCAAAAAAGAACTGAAATAAGGAAAATGTGTATTGAATACTCAAAATGCTATTCTTTTTAACCAAAACTTGACTGAGTATAGAAAAACCTGAATGACCCAATACTTTATTCTTAAAATTAAACTGATTTATTTTATTGCCGACTTTATATGAAGAGGATTCATAAGAATTGACACTCAACCCACATACATAGCCCAATTTAAGGGCATTTTTAACAAGTGGGAAATGGTAATCAACGGATATTCCCAAACCCTTGTATTTTTCGATATTTTCATACGTCTTATCAATAATATTTTTCTGCCGATAATATCCAGCTTGAAAATTTACTTTAATTTTGTTATCAAGAATATTATCAACTTGGAAACCAAGCCATATGGGTGAAGTATTTGAACGAAACAATCCATATCTAGGCGTGTAAAAAGTTTTATTCAAAGCAATGTTAAATCCTGCCAATTGAGCCATAAGATCACTTGTCATTAATAACGCCACTAAACATATTAATATTTTTAACAATTTGAACATATTACGCACCCCAGCATTACAAATATAATTCAAATTCTGAATGTTAAAACGAATCAACCTTTATCCGATGAGTTTTGGCAAATCTGTCTTACTAAATCAACAAACACAATCAGCCTGGTAACGTCTACAGATAAATGAAACTCCACAAGGTGTGTAAAAACCAAACAGAACCATCAGCAGCTATCTACCCTTCAAATAGCTAACTGATAAGTGCAGATAAACTTTTGGTTGGTCTCACTCCGTTGCACTGCGCAAAGACCAACCAAGGGAGAAAGGTAAAGGCTTAAATACGCAACATCAATGTTGCCCGTAATACTTCAACATCACCATATGCGATGCCAAAGCATTTCTAAAACTGGGTTTCAAGTTATATTCTATGCCGTATTTCTTCGCCAAATTTTGAACAATAGGCGCTATTTTTTTATAGTGAATATGACAAATATTCTGAAACAAATGGTGCTCTATTTGATAATTCAAACCACCTACATACCAACTTAAAATTCTGTTATTTCTTGCAAAATCTGAAGTGGTTTTTAACTGATGTACATACCAATTGGTGTCGCCCGCATGGTCGAGTTCCGGTTGGTCTGCACCCTCAACTACATGGGCCATTTGAAATACAAAACTCAAAATCATACTGGCCACCCAGTGCATGATAAAAAATCCTGCAAGTATTTGGTACCAAGTAAAATCTGTAAACCACAATGGCAAACCAAAAATTGCTACCAAATAAATAATTTTTCTAATCACCATTTTGGGGTATTCTTTTAGGATATCTACTTTTAATTGTTTTACAAATCCCTCTTTGTTGTAGCGGTACAAATTGGTAAAATCATTAATCAATTTTGAAGTTGTCATAAAACCATAAAAGAAAAAGGCATATAAAAACTGGTATTTATGGTATTTGCGCAATGGCGTTCCAGAAGAAAGCCTAATAGGGCCTTTGGCATCAATATCTTCATCCATACCAGTAAGGTTGGTGTAAGTATGGTGCAAAACATTGTGTTGTATTTTCCAATTCAATACATTGCTGCCCAATAAATACAATGAACCGCCCAAGAGATTGTTTACCCATGGCTTGCTGGAATATGCACCATGACAGGCATCATGCATTACCCCCATACCTGTACCGGCAATTCCAATACCCATAATTACGGCTACTAGAGCACCCCACCACAGGTTCATAGGCACTGTAAGCAGTACAATAAATGGAACCACATATAGGCTAACCATAATGATGGTTTTAAATACCATTGCAGTATTTGCTTTGGTAGAAATATTATTTTTTATGAAATAATCCTGCACATTTTTCTTTAGTTCTGCGGCAAAATCATTTTCGGTTGTATTTGATGTTTTAAACTTAATCGCTTGCATTTGTATTGTCTTTTTTGGACTCTTTTTTTATTGGTTTTATTAAAAATAAACAGGAATCGGCAAGCCCCGCCGGGCTTGCCGAAGTTTAATAATGCACTCCTGTTAAATTGCTTTTTTTACTGATCAAAGTGTGCCTCTTCTGGCTTGCTCTGCCTCTATGCTTTCAAACAAAGCTTGGAAATTTCCCTTGCCAAAACTTTTAGCCCCTTTTCGTTGAATAATTTCAAAGAATAATGTGGGCCTATCTTCTACAGGTTTGGTAAATATTTGAAGCAAATACCCCTCTTCATCTCTATCCACCATGATGCCCCATTTTTTCAATTCTTCGAGGTCTTCTTCTATAATTCCCACCCTGTTTTTAACGGTGTCGTAATAACTGCCGGGCACATATAAAAATTCAACACCGCGTTTGCGCATTTCTGAGATGGTAAAAACGATATCATCTGTTGCTACAGCAATATGTTGGCAACCTGGGCCATTGTAAAAATCCAAATATTCTTCTACTTGTGATTTTTTCTTGCCAATTGCAGGTTCATTTATTGGGAATTTAATGTATCCATTTCCGTTGGTCATTACTTTGCTCATTAAAGCGGTGTATTCAGTGGAAATGTCTTTGTCATCAAAGGTTACCAAATTGGCAAAACCCATAATATTTGCATAAAAATCGGCCCAAGTATTCATAGAACCCAATTCTACATTGCCCACCATATGGTCGATGTATTTTAAACCAGTGGGTATAGGATGGTATTCTGTTTCGAGTTTTTCATAGCCTGGCAAAAACAAACCAGTGTAGTTTTTGCGTTCAATAAAAATATGAACCGTATCACCATAAGTATGAATGCCAGCGCGGCGAATGGTACCATTATCATCGGTAATGGTTTCGGGTTGCAAATAAGGTTTGGCGCCCCTGCTCACGGTTTGTTGAAATGCATCGTAAGCATCATTCACCCATAGGGCTATCACTTTTACGCCATCGCCATGTGCAGCTAGGTGGGCTGCCATTTCTGAGTTGGCATCAAAAGGGGTAGTAAGTACCAACCTAATTTTGCCTTGCTGCAACACATAACTGGTGCGGTCACGCATGCCAGTTTCAAGACCGGCATATGCCAAATCTTGAAAACCAAAAGCAGTTTTATAAAAATGTGCCGCTTGCTTGGCATTGCCTACATAAAGTTCTACATAATCGGTGCCATTGATGGGTAAAAAATCTTTGGCCTGATCGAATATTTTTTCGGTTTCTGAATATTGGTAATTTTTTACCGATGTTAAGTCTGCGGTTTCCATATATTGAAATATTGATTTTTTTTATTTAATTTTTTAGGTAATTTAATTAATTATTTACTACCACATTTTCTGTTTTGGTAAGCCAACTTTTAAAATAATCTGGCACCTCAATTTTTAGTGCTTCCGTGGTCATTTTTACTGGATTAAAAGGATCAATCATTACCGCCAGTTCTTGGGTTTCTTTTTTACCAATACTGCGTTCTATAGCTCCAGGGTGTGGACCGTGTGGTATTCCTCCAGGATGCAGGGTAATTTGGCCTTTTTTAATATTGTTGCGGCTCATAAAATCACCATCTACGTAAAACAGCAATTCATCACTGTCGATATTGCTGTGGTGGTATGGTGCAGGTATGGCTTCAGGATGGTAATCATACATTCTGGGCACAAAGCTGCAGATCACAAAATTGCGGCCTTGAAAATGCTGGTGAATGGGTGGCGGCATGTGAATGCGACCTGTAATGGGTTCAAAATTAAAAATGCTCATGGCCCATGGGTAGCTGCAGCCATCATAACCCACCACATCAAAGGGATGGGTTTCATAAACATAAGGATAAATCAATCCCCGTTTTTTGATATAAATCTTAAAATCTCCTTTTTCATCATGGGTTTCCATGTTGTAAGGCAATTTAAAATCGCGTTCACAAAAGGGTGAATTCTCCATGAATTGTCCGTACTCATTTCTATACCTAGGAGGGGTAACTACTGGACTAAATGATTCAATAAACAAGATTTTATTATCGCTGGTATCGAATTGCATTTGGTACACAGTGCCTCTAGGAATAACAATGTAATCGCCATATTCAAAATCAATTTGGCCGTACATGGTTCTCAAAACCCCACTGCCGCGGTGAATAAACATCAATTCATCGGCATCGGCATTTTTAAAGAAATATCCCACCATGCTTTCTGTAGGCGAGGCCAAACCGATATGCATGTCATCATTCACAAATAGCACTTTTCGACTTTCAATATAATTTTCTTCGGGTTGAACCTCCATAGCCATAAAGCTTCGGGCTTGCAGGTTGTCTTCTATAGCGATTTCTGGCCTTACATTAAATGGTTCGCCATGCTCTTTTACCATAGTTGGAGGGTTTAAGTGGTACACCAAGGAAGATATTCCGGCAAAACCTTCGGTTCCAAACAATTCTTCATGGTACAATTCTCCATTGGGTTGGCGAAATACGATGTGTCTTTTTTGGGGCACTAAGCCCACCTGGCGGTAAATAGGCATAATTTTAGAATATTTTTTGCAAACTAACTACCGTTAGTTAGTGGCGAGTGTGATTAAAATCACAAACCCCAAAAGGAGCCTGTAAAAGGGAAAATACAACCTTGTAGTCTCGCCGAAATCATTATTTCATGGAAATTGCAAACCCCCAAATTCAAAATTTGCAATACATTGAACATGTATACAAGCATAAATACATAAAGACCATATTGGTATAAATGATTCAATTTCTTTTAGTTATAATGGTTAAAGAATTTTTGGCACGCAATTGGTATTGGGTATATAAGTACAATAGAAAAACAATAAAAATGAAAAAATTAGTGCTCACAATCTTACTTGTATCTGCCCCGGCAGTATTTCTTTCTGCCCAAGGTATGGAGAAGAAAGAAAGGAACAAAAAAACTGAGAGCAAGCAACATGATGATGATGATGATGATCATGAAAAACATGGGTATCATGACACAACAAAGAAAAAAGAAGTTCATAATTCACGTGACACTTTTAACAAACACAACAAGGTTAAAGGCGGTGAAGTAAAAGAAAACAAGCAAAAAAAAGGTTCTGAAGCCGATAAAGTGAAAAGCGGTGATAATAAGAAAAAATCAGAATCTCCGAAGGCAAAATCTAAAAGTAACAAAAAAGAAAAGGCCAAAGGTCGTAAGGAAAAAGAAGGCACTGAAACCCCGCCTGCTAAAGTTCCCAACTAATGTTATAGGTTTCAAATGAGGTTAAAAAAGGGCCGCCCAACGGGCGGCCTTTTTTTTGCATTCCCTGCAATTCACCTTTTTTTGTTCGATATCCTTATTATTGCAACCATGTTAACCGATATCGAAATATCTAGAAACGCTACATTAAAACCTATTGCTGAAATTGGCAATAACCTTGGCATTCAAACCGACGACTTGATACCTTATGGCCGCACCAAAGCCAAAGTGCCATTGACCTATTTAAACCCAGATAAAATAAAGCAGAGCAACCTAATTTTGGTTACAGCCATAACCCCAAACAAGGCGGGAGTGGGCAAAACCGTAACTTCTGTAGGTTTGTCTCTTGGTCTTAACCATATTGGCAAAAAAACCATAGTAGCATTGCGCGAACCCAGCCTTGGACCTTGTTTTGGTATGAAAGGCGGAGCTGCAGGTGGCGGGTATGCACAAGTACTGCCCATGGAAGACATCAACTTGCATTTTACGGGTGATTTTCATGCTATAACCTGCGCCAACAATATGATTGCCGCTTTGTTAGACAATTATCAGTTCAACAACAAAAATACCGACCAATCCTTGAGTCAGGTTACTTGGCGCCGAGTATTGGATGTAAACGACCGCAGTTTAAGAAACATCGTTTCAGGCTTGGGTGGTGCTTCAAACGGCATACCTACAGAAGCAGGATTCGATATTACACCAGCATCTGAAATCATGGCATTGTTGTGCTTATCTGAAGATCTTGAAGACCTTGAAAGGCGCATAGACAACATTGTTTTGGGTTATAGAACGGATAAAAGCACATTTACTGTGAAGGATTTGGGCATAGGACCCGCAATTGCAGTACTTTTAAAAGATGCTGTTTTGCCCAATTTGGTGCAAACCACAGAAAATACACCAGCCATTATTCACGGTGGTCCTTTTGCAAATATTGCACACGGTTGCAACTCTGTAATTGCTACAAAAATGGCCATGAGCTTGGCAGATTACGTAGTAACAGAAAGCGGCTTTGGCAGTGATTTGGGAGCAGAAAAATTCCTAGATATCAAATGCAGGGTTGCCGGTTTGGCGCCAAAATGTACCGTAATGGTAGCATCTTGCCAAGCGTTAAAACTGCACGGTGGGGCAACAGAAAAAACCATGCGCGACCCCAATTTAGATGCATTAAAAGCAGGTTTAAAAAATGCCGAACGCCATATCAAAAACATTAAAGCATTCTCACAATCAGTGGTAGTAAGTATCAATAAATA
>JADYZD010000286.1 GCA_020853295.1 Bacteroidia bacterium
GACAAATTAAAAACCCTATCCAGCCACCCTTTGAGTGCACGCAAATCTTGCTAAAACCACATTCATGAAAAAAATCATCCCCCTTCTTTTGTCTGTTTGCGCTTGCCAAATCAGTCATGCACAAAGTCAGGATTTAACAGTAAAATTCAATCCTGAAGGCTCGCACTATTTTAAGTTTACTGCACTCAATCAAGTTTGGCTGAGGCACACGAATCTGAATCCCGGATCCGCTGTTTTTGACGATCCCGTTTCCCAAACGTTGGATATTGGAATAAGGCGGCTCCGTTTCCAAGCTTATGGACAGCTTAACGATAGGGTATTTTTTTACACCCAATTTGGCCAAAACAACCTCACATTTATGCAACAGCGTTTCACCGGTGCATTTTTTCACGATGCAGTGGCGGAATACAAGGTGCACAAAGACCTCATAAGCATCGGTGGAGGACTTACCGGTTGGAGTGGATTATCACGTTATGCTTCACCCGCTGTAGGCAGCATCCTCACCTTGGATGCCCCATTGTACCAACAGGCTACCAATAGTGTTTCAGACCAATTTTTGCGCAAACTGAGTGTTTATGCAAAGGGCAAATTGGCCCATTTGGATTACAGGCTTGCACTTTCACACCCCATGTCCATTCAAACTGGAAATGTATCAAACCCTGAAAAATTGGATTCTATTCATGCTGCATTTTCACCCAAATACCCCAAAATGCAAACCCAGGGTTATTTTCAATGGGAGTTTAAAGACCGAGAAGGCAATGTCACACCCTATACAGTTGGCACTTATTTGGGCAAAAAGAGTGTTTTCAATTTAGGTGCAGGTTTTATTTATCAAAACAATGCCATGTGGCAAAAAAACGGCAGCGACACTATTGAAAAACCGATGTCTTTAATGTGTATCGACTTATTCTACGATGCTCCTTTAAATGTTAAAAAGGGTTCTGCATTAACCATTTATGTGGCAGCAAGCCGTTTTAATTTTGCGAAAAACTATATTAGAATGGTAGGGGCCATGAATCCTTCGAACACATTGGTTCCCGCAACGGCAAGCTTAAATGGCACGGGCAATGCCTTTCCAATGATAGGAACAGGAAATATTTTATATGCACAAATAGGGTATTTATTGGGTAAAAAAACATTTAAATCCAAGGCGAAATTGCAAGTTTTCGCGGCAACCCAATTGGCCCAATTTGATGCACTAAAACAAGTGATGACTTTGTATGAAGGGGGTGCCAATTGCTATATAAATGGCACTACAGGGAATAAACTGAGTTTTTATTATCAGTTGAGGCCTGTTTACAACAAAAATAGTCAGGGTGAAGCGGTAACTACATCCCACAAAGGCATGGCAGTTCTTCAATATCAAATAGCCATTTGAATATCCCATGCCCCGCATGGGGTTCTACCATTCCTAAATTTCAAACCTTGTTGATTTCTACTCCGTGATAAGTAGTGGATTCTGCCCGCAACCTTTGAAAGTGCTTTTTGAACCATATCCAAAATTGCTTAAAGACAAATAATAAAAGCAAAAATGGAAGGAATGCAATCAATGCTACAATTCCTAACAACGCATAACCGAGGCCGAAGCTTTCAACTTGGAATGAACTTTTAAATCGGCCGCCATCAATAACTACATTTTGGTTTTTCATAATTAAAATAAATAATGCCTACTCCTTTAAGACGCAGCAACTATATAAACGTTGCCAAAATTGAAAAATAAATGATGTAAACCTGACTTTGGTTTTAAAAGAAGTCAGGGAAACTCTATGAAATCCGACCCTGTAGCATTTCTTGCTGTCTTTATTGTCAATCATAGGGTCGTTAAACCTGTCCAGAGAGCAGCTAAACCAACCTTATTGCAATTGGGAACTTACCGAATCGAACTTAAATTCGCCTAGTTTATTATGCTAGAACCAGGTAATTTTTACCACATTTACAATCATGCCAATGGGTTTGAGAACATATTCGTTGAGGACGAAAATTATTCATTCTTTTTACGCAAACTCATTGAACACATAATGCCGGTTGCAGATATCTTAGGCTTTTGTTTCATGCCTAATCATTTCCATTTGGCTATAAAAATTAAACATGAAGAGGAAATTATCAAGTTGATTCCTAGCGAAGAAACTGGAGAAACCATATCATATGATTCGATACAACGCTTGGTTTCCAAAAGATTTGCAAATCTCTTTAGCAGTTATACCCAATCATTCAATAAAGTGTATCATAGAAAAGGTTCTCTGTTCAGAAAGAACTTTAAGAGTAAAGCAATAGAAAACCAAGTCCAATTGTTAAATACAATTTTATACATTCATTTAAATCCTGTGAAACATGGTTTTACAAGGAACCATGCAGACTGGCCATGGACTTCTTATAACTATTTTTTTAAAATGGAGAATGCGGAATTTCTAAACACTTCTGTTATAGAAAACCTTATCGAGAATGAAAGTATTTATCGAAAAATGCATATCGATCGGCAACAGGAGATTTTAAAAATGAAGGAAGAATAGCGAGTTCAGATTTTCCAAAGTTCTAAACTTGAAAAATCTGAAAGTTATATTAAAATTGATTCTTCCACATCATGCTCTCTACAGGCCTATCTGGTTGGTTGCTGTATTTGGCATTCCCCTTCTTGTTATATGCGATTTCTATATCGCCTTCAACTGGAAAATAAATCAGTTGGCCAATAGGCATTCCATGATAAATTTTCACTGGCTGCTTTACCGAAATTTCCAAAGTCCAGTTGCCACAAAACCCCACATCGCCTTTACCCGCAGTAGCATGAATATCAATACCCAAACGGCCAGTACTGCTCTTGCCTTCCAAAAAAGGAACATGCGCATGGGTTTCGGTATACTCTAAGGTTACACCCAAATAAAACACGTGCGGATACAACACAAAACCATCATCGGGAATTTCAAAATACTCAATTTCATTGTGCTTTTTTGCATCCAAAATGTGCTCGCGGTAGGTTGCTAGTGTTTTTCCTAAATGCACATCATAACTGTTACTGCCCAAGCAATGCCTGTCGTAAGGTTCAATTTTTATTGTGCCTGCTGCTATTTCTTCAAGAATGCGGGTATCTGACAAAATCATGGGTGGCGAAATTAAACCAAGGGCATGTATTCTTTCACAATCGTGGGTTTGTTGTGGGTAAAATGGAATTCCGGCCCACCCAAAAGAATTGCCTGAACCTCTGCAGTTCAATCTATCTTTGCAGCATGACAGCACTACCGGGGCAATACAACGAATTGTTGATGCTAAAATCTACCGATTTCGGAATCTACTTGGACGGCGGGGATTTGGGCGAAATTTTAATGCCCCTGAAATATGTGCCCGAAGGTGTTGAAGCAGGACAAAGGGTGCATTGCTTTGTGTATTACGATACCGAAGACAGGCTCATTGCAACTACCGAAATCCCAAAGGCAGTAGTGGGTGAATGCGCTTTTTTAGAATGTGTTGCCGCTACCAAATTTGGTGCGTTCATGCACTGGGGACTTACCAAGGACCTTCTTGTGCCCCACCGCGAACAAAATTTACCCTTAGAAGAAGGCCGCAGTTATGTTATTCATATTTACACCGATACTGTGAGCAATAGAATTGTAGGCAGTGCCAAAATTGAAAAACACCTCAACAAAACCACCCCTACTTTTAAAGAAGGGGATGAAGTGAATTTGCTTATCGCTAGAAAAACAGACTCCGGCATGGTGGCTGTGATTAACCACACCCATACTGGCCTCATTTATCAGAATGAAATTTTTCAAAACCTCCGAAGTGGTGATGCTGTAAAAGGGTACATTTTTAAAATGCGAGAAGATGGCAAAACCGATTTAAAATTACAGAAACCGGGTTATGACGCCTTGGTAGGTTTGGATAAAGATGTGGTTAATGTTTTTAAAAAACATGGTGGTTACTTGGCTGTGACCGACAAATCAGACCCTGAAGAAATATACAGGCTTTTTCAAATGAGCAAAAAGAATTGGAAAAAAATAATAGGCAATTTGTATAAAAAAAGGGCCATAGAAATGTTTGATGAGGGCATTCGCATTGTACAACACGAGGACGATTAATTCATTGAATTCAAGCCGCTTTTTATTGGCCTTTTTCTTCCCCAACTGATACTTGCCAAACCCCGATGCTGCGGTCATCTGAAGCAGAAATACATGTACTGGAATTCAACCAAAGCAATGCATTTACACTGCTCTTGTGCAGCTCAAATTTAACATTGTCCAATACCTTTAACAATTGCAAATTTTCAGCATCCCAAATCTTAATGGTTTTATCCATTGAAGCACTGCACAAATAATTGCCATTTGGCGATAATTTAAGGTCGTGAATGTGCAACAAATGTGCGGCTATTTCTTGTTGCATTTCGCCTGAATAAATTTGGTATACCTGCAATTTTGCATCCCTACCTGCAGAAACCAAGCAGTTGGTTTGTGGAATAAATTCCATGGCAAAAACGGATGAATTGTGGACCTCCAACACCTCCATTTTTGTAAAATCCACATTGTACAAATGTATGAGTGAGGCACTGCAACCCACCGCCAAGCCTCCAGGAAATGGGGCAATTGAACGCAAAGATTTTGAAGATACTTTAACGGTTTTGAGCAATTCGAAATTCCAATTCCAAACCATCAATACTCCATCGCCACCCAAGGTAATGATGCTCTCATTCCATTCCACAATTCTAAAAATGCCTCCGTTGTGGGCCACAATTTTTCTCACCTCGGTTCCTTTTATGGCATACAAACTCCCACTTTGAGCACCAGCAAGAATGCCATTATCATGACTATACAAACTGTAAACCGGCTCAGGAATGGTGGCCAACGCTACACCATCCTCTCCCTCAAATGCATTCCATTCTACTACAAATCCATCTCCACCTGCGGAAATAAACCTTTCCTCATCCACTTTAGCAAGGGCATATACAGATTGCCTATGACCTGTGAGTATTCTATGTAGGTTTACGCTTAATTTTGCACCCATGCCGCTGGACCGTTTGATTTTACCTGCACCGGGAATTCGTGTTGGATTTTGGAAAATCGACGAATCCCCTGAGGAGTTGCTGCAAATGTACACAGAAGGTGCGCATAACGAAACCATAGAGGCTATGGCTGCTGCCCGAAAATCGCATTTCATCGCTTCTAGGTTATTGGCCAAAGAATTTTACCCCCAATGTGAGGTGTATAAAGATGAATTTGGCAAACCGCATTTAATTGGCAACAATGCACAAATTAGTTGGAGCCACAGCGGGAACTACGCAGCTTTAATCGCCTGCGAAAACGGCTCTACTGGAATTGATATCGAACAAATCAGTGACCGCATTTTGCGTATTGAAGACAAATTTTGCAATAAGGAAGATAAAAAATCCATTCTGCCTGGAAACCATGCTGAAACACTTTTGGCCATATGGACAGCCAAAGAAAGCATGTTTAAATGGTATGGCAAAAAGGAAGTGGACTTTAGGTTGCACATGACCGTGGAGCCATTTCATTGGCAGGAATCTGGCCGGTTCTATACCCGTTTTCACAAAGGAGAAACCCAAGCTCGGTTTACCATGGAGTACGAAATTATCAACCGCCACTTGGCCACATGGATTGTGGGTGAAACTGAAAATACCTCTGGCGATTTAAAAGCGAAATAACAAACGGGCAATTGCCTTCAATCTAAATACCCCGTGGATTCTGGCTTCGCGGTTCTGTTTTTTAAACATGGAAAAAACTACCACCAAAATGACCAAAAATCCCAAGTTTGCAGCAATACAAGCACCCAACAATCCCATACTCGGAATCAACAATATTCCTGTGGTAGTTTGTACAATAAGTCCCACCAAATTCGCAACCAATAGCGATTTAAATTGATCCACTGCATGCAGGTAATGGCTAAACAAAGTACTTGCACCCAATGCCAAAATTGCGGGAAACAACCATATGGTGGTGGATTTTAACTGCACAAAATCCAACCCAAAAATGGCTACAAAAAACGATTGTGGAACCAGCAAAATTGCAAACAAAGCTATGGCAGTGCCGGCCACTGAAATTACAGCATAGCGCAGTGTAATTTCCGCCTGAAAACGCTTGTTTTTTGATTGTAAAATGCGCATGTGTGCAATCACCCCAAAACTATTGCCCAAAATCCAAACAGTATCTGCAATCAATAAGGCATTGGAGTACACCCCAGCAGGTGCAGCATCTCCCATCAATTCTGTAATGAATACAATGCTCAATCTGTAGTTTAAAAATTGCACCAATTGTCCATTCTGCGCCCAAAATCCCACCTTGAATATTTCCATAGGTGGTTTTTGCAAAGACAAATGAGGCCATTTATTTATCAATTTAGGCAACCACAATAAGATTGAAATGAGCAATACAAAGGCGGAAGCCAAACCATAAATTACCGACACTTCATTGGGTGTCAATACAGCCGCCGTATCAAAAATAAATAAATCACTTTTTACATTTAAACTGAAGGCCAAAATAGCAAAATAAACAACCAAAATCAATTTAATAACTTCAACCAATATTTGAAATAAATTGCGCCTATATACCAATGCCTGTCCTTGATACACATTGTACTGTATGGTTAAAAACGCCAATGGTACCGCCATGATTAATGTTCGCGTAACCGTAAGGGAATTTCCAGAAACAAAATACAAAATTGTACCCCCAACAACCAAACTGATGCATGCCCAAATCCAAGCAGCAGGCAATATTTTTGACAATGGATACCTAGCAGTTAAATTGGCCAAACTACTTCCACCCACATATTCATTCAGCACCATAATTAAATTCACATAAAACAGCAGCAAGCCCAGCACACCTCTGCCTTCTGCGCCCATCCAGCGAGAGAGCAGCACAATGGTTAATGTACCAATTCCTGCTTTAATCAGCTGAAAAACAAAGGTTTTTATGGGACTGTTTTTAGCCATGTTTTACATGTTCAATAAATTGCGAAAACGAGGCCAGTCTAAAAAACTGTTGCAATTCAATATGGGAATTAGATTGCAGTTTGCTCCACAATTGTTCTCTTTGTTTTTGGCCAGAATACATGTCGAGTTCAGAACTAAAAAACAAGTCCTTCCATTCTTTGTGATACTTCCAAGTCAGGCTGCTATCGGGAACAGTAAAGCCTTGTTTATCCGTTCTCCAAAGCACCTCATCAGGAACGATATCTTTCAAAACATCCCTCAATATTCCTTTGGTAAAACCATTGCTTATTTTCTTGTGAAATGGAATGCGCAGAAACGCAGCCAAGTTGCGGTCATCAGCAAATGGATTGCGGCTTTCCAGGCTATTTGCCATGCCATTTCTGTCTTCCCAAAGCAGCATTTGTCCCAATTTAAAACCGTAGTAATCAGCCTCCATTTTTTCTTCTGCCCCAAGCGAAGATTGGGTCCATATTTTACTTGGAAACAATAAAAAATCGGGGTGCAAAATGGATTTGAACTTATTCTGAAATAAATAGGGTTTTATGGAATTCGGCAAATGGTTTTGGATCCAAAATTTGCGGTATCCTTTTTTAATTTCAGCCAATTCCAAGGGCCAATTTTTTGACTTTCTAATTTTGCTACCCAATTTGCGATAAGCCCTTTGCAAATAATCGGGATAACCCCCAAATATTTCATCAGCACCTTGGCCATTAAACAGCACAGTAACACCAGAATTTTTTACAAGTTTGCACAACTCAAAATGGGCAATATTGTTCCATGCAACAACTGGTAAATCTGTGGCTTGTATGGTGTTCTGTAACGCATGTGAATCAACCTTAGATATATTTACCCTATGCCATTCTGCTTTATTAAAATCTACCACACTTTTTTGCCATTTGCTTTCATCACTTGCTCCATCATCTGAAACAACTGAAAATGCTTGAATATCTGCCTCAGGGTTTAAATTTCTAGCCATGCCAATAATGGCAGCACTATCCAATCCCCCACTTACGGCAAATCCCAAGGGCACATCTGCTACCAAACGTTGTTCTATGCTGTGCTTAAACCTATACTGCAAGTCCACAGGAGGCAAACCGCGTTTTTCCAACTCGGCTTTGTGGTGTTCCCGAGATTGAAAAAAATGGGTGTGAATTTCACCTTTTGGAAATTCTTGCAAGCCCGCAAAAACAGTAGTGTTCTCGCCAATATCCAATAGTCCCTCTACAAAATAATAAAAAAATGTCCTTGGATTTATAGCATTTAATTGTGTTGCTTTTCTTAAAGCTTTTGTTTCGCTACACCAAAATTTAATACCTCCAGATACAGCGGTATACAAAGGCTTAACACCAGTTACATCCCTAAATATATGAAAGGCTTTTTTGGATTTATTGTATGCAATTCCCGCAAAAAAACCTTCCATTTCATCCAATCCAGCAATTCCCTTTTCATTGAGCAATTGCAGCACTGTTTCAGTATCCGTGGCGGTTGTGTTTTCAAATCCAAACTGAGAATTGAGTTCGGCATAATTAAAAGTTTCTCCATTGTAACTCAATACAAAATGCTCGCTATCCATAGGCTGGTGGCCCAGGACACCCAAGCCTAAAATGGACAAACGGCGATGTACCAATGCACCCCAAGACCTGCCTTTTGCTTCAGAAATATGTGGCAATTCTAAGCCAGAAATGGTGTTTTTGCCTTTGTAAAAACTTAGATTTCCATTTTCATCAATCAGCACAAAACCTTCATCATCGGGCCCCCTGTGTTGCATGTTTTCCGAGAAACACAAACAGAGTTCCGCAATTTCTCGGCCTTCTAATGGTTTTTCCGATAGTATTCCTGCAATACCACACATGCTATTTTTGGATAAGTTGCGAATATACTTTGTTGTACTCCATTAAAATGGCATTGCTTCCAAACTTACTGCGGGCTATTTCTCCAATTTCATCTGCCGAAAATGGATGTTCCAACATGGCTTTTTCCATGGCATTGTACAACGATTGCGTGTCTAAAGGATCTACTTCCATACCCATTCGGCCTTCTACATAATTCTCAGGACCTCCACATTTAGTATAAATCACAGGCAAACCGATGCACAAGGCCTCCGCTATTGTGAGTCCAAAAGTTTCGTACAAACTATAACTCACCAGAATATCTGCTCTTTCCAATTCCACCAAAAATTCTTTGCGGGGCTTGCCTTGTTCAACATGCACAATTCCCGAGTGTTGGGTCAAATTTCTTGATTGTTGATATTCCTCAAATGCGACTGTTGGCACCATCAATTTTAAAAGGGTATTTGGGTGTTTTTTGTGCAATTCAATAAATGTATCGGCAATGAGGCTGGTTTGTTTTTGGCGGTCGTTAAAATTAGAAATATGGATGAATGTATAAGGGTTTGAGGGTTCTTTTTGCTTGATTTTGTGGTTTAAAAAGAGATCATGAATGCGGTTGTGAATGGTTTGTATGCGTTTCACCTTATTGTGCCGCAATACTTTTTCCAAGGATTCTGATACCGTTACTACCCTATTGGCATTTTTTAAAAAAAGGTAGCTCCACCACTTTTTGTACCCTTTAAGTTGACCATCTTGTGGCATATAACCTGTAAAATGTTCGGTAATGAGGAGTGGAATGCGGTGCCTCAGTTTCAACATAAAAGCTGGAAAACCCATTTTCCAAGCCACCAAAACATGCAAAATATCGGGCTTACCATGTGCTTGGCGTATGGCCCTGGCTTGCTGAAAAAAAGTCCTAAAATACTGCCACTGCCTTATAATGGGATTGCCCTTATCGGGCAAATAGGCCACAATTTCATTGTAATTTCCGTTAACTTTGGTTTGGGTGATTTCAATTTGCGATACATCTGCAAAAACAATGTGCAACAGGGAAATTTGGTGTTGCGTGCTCAGCAATTCAGCCAATTCCCTGTTAAAAATACCATTAAGTGGATCCTGTTTTACGGGGAACCAACTGGGAAGGAATAAGATATGAAGCTTATGCAACAAAGCATGCAAGTTATAAATACCTGAGTTAAACTTAAAATTAAAAATATCAAATTTACCTCAAAAAA
>JADYZD010000287.1 GCA_020853295.1 Bacteroidia bacterium
AAGGTTATGTATCTCTTACCTGTGATCGTTGCTTGGAGCTTGTAAATATGCCTGTCGATACCCAATATTTGGTATTGTACCAGTTTACAGGTGAAGGAGAACCGGACGTAGATAAAGACAACAGCGAAGTTGAATTTATTGAATTGCCAGCAAACGCGGTGGCATTCAATGTATCGCAACAGGTATATGAAACTGTTTTGCTAGACATTCCGATGATTCGCAACTGCGATGATTTGGAAGTAAAACCTTGTAATTCTCAAATGCTAGAAAAATTGAACAACATCAACCAAAGTGGGGAAGCGAAATCTGATCCACGATGGGACAAACTAAAAGACCTATTAAAATAATAAAGCAATGGCACATCCTAAGCGAAAAATATCCAAAACCCGCCGCGACAAACGTCGTACACACGATAAACTTGAAGTGCGGCCAATGATCGCTGATCCCGTAACTGGTGACGTTTCTCTATACCACAGAGTGAACCTAGAAACCGGCATGTACCGCGGTCAAAAGGTCATGAAGGGTAGAAACGAAGCATAAAATGAGAATTGGCGTAGATGCCATGGGTGGAGATTTTGCTCCACTAGAGTCTGTTAAGGGAGCTGCTGCATCTTTAAAGTTGCATCCCTCATGGACTATTGTGCTTTATGGCCTTGAATCCGAAATTTTAAGTATTTGCGGTAGTGAGCAAATAGACCCTAAAGGTTTTGAAATTGTTCATTGTAGCGAAGTTATTGGTATGGGCGACCATCCAGTTAAATCCATTACCGGTAAAACCGATAGCAGTCTTGCTGTGGGTTTTCGGCATTTGGCTGAAGGCAAAATTGACGCCTTTCTAAGCGCTGGAAACACTGGGGCTATGTTGGTGGGTGCTCTTATGTCAGTTAAGGCCATAGAGGGCGTATCTAGGCCTTGTCTAACCTCTTTGTTGCCCCGCGAACACAAGAACCCAGGTTTGTTGCTGGATGTTGGTGCAAATAGCGATGTAAAACCTGAGCACTTGCAACAATTTGCACTGCTGGGTTCGCTGTATTATGCAGCTTTGTACAAAGACAACTATCCCAAAGTGGGCTTATTGAATTTGGGAGAAGAAGCAGAAAAAGGCAGCATACTTACCAAAGCCGCCCATGCACTTTTGGCACAAACCGATGGAATTAATTTTGTAGGCAATGCAGAAGGCCGCGATATTTTTGGAGAAGAAGTAGACGTGGTGGTTTGTGATGGTTTTACAGGAAATATTATCATTAAAGTTTGCGAAGGCATGTACTACCGTTTGGCAAAACGGGGAGTGCAAGATGATTATTTGGATAAATTTAATTTTAAACATTATGGTGGCAGCACCATTATAGGAGTGAATGCTCCAGTAGTTGTGGGGCATGGAATTACCAAAGCCGACACTTTTGTAAAAATGATAGAAGTAGCCGCCGAACAAGTGGAAAGTGGATTAATTGAACAGATTAAAAAATCATTCCTTACATTTGGCGCACAGCAGAAAGCACAATGACAAGAATAACAGCAGCGATAACCGCAGTAGGGGGCTATGTGCCAGATACGGTTTTAACCAACCAGGATCTTGAAAAACTTGTAGATACTTCAGATGAGTGGATTACCGCACGCACCGGAATTAAGGAAAGACATATCCTGCGCGAGCCAGGCAAAGCCACCAGCGATATGGCCATTCGCGCCATTCTGCCCATGCTCGAAAAGAACAATATCGATCCCCTTGATATTGAAGTAATTATTCTGGCCTCCGTAACCCCTGATTATATTTTCCCAGCTTCTGCCAATATTATTGGCGATAAAATTGGTGCTAAAAACGCCTGGGGATTCGACCTTGCTGCAGCATGCTCGGGGTTTTTATACGCCTTAGAAACCGGCTCTCGACTTATTGAGTCGGGCAGGTATAAAAAAATATTGGTGTGTGGTTTTGATAAAATGAGCACCATTATTGATTACACAGAC
Organism: Bacteroidia bacterium; assembly: GCA_020853295.1. Lineage (GTDB taxonomy): Bacteria > Bacteroidota > Bacteroidia > NS11-12g > UBA955 > JAGXTF01. The sequence continues at coordinate 1,963 of JADYZD010000287.1, forward strand.
AGAAATACCTGCATCATTTTTGGTGATGGTGGCGGCTGTGTAATGCTTGAACCCAATACCGAAGGCTATGGTATGATAGATTCTATCCTACATATGGATGGCAGTGGTAAAGAATTTCTGTTTCAAAAATCGGGCGGTTCTTTTAGTCCGCCAACTATTGAGTCTGTTACCAACCGTGAACATTACGTTTACCAAGAAGGCAAAACCGTTTTCAAATTTGCAGTTACCAATATGGCAGATGTGAGTTTTAAAATGATGGAACGCAACAACCTCACTTCTGATGATGTGCATTGGCTGCTTGCGCACCAGGCAAACCTTAGAATTATTGATGCTACGGCAGATAGAATGGGCTTGGACAAAGAAAAAGTATTGGTGAATATTGAGAAATACGGCAATACTACCGCAGGCACCCTTCCATTGTTGATGTATGATTTTGAGAACCGATTTAAAAAAGGTGACAACCTCATTTTCAGCACTTTTGGCGGCGGATTTACCTGGGGTTCCATCTACATTAAATGGGCTTACGACCCCAAATAATAAAGGTTTACTTTTTTTGAAGCACAGCACGGTAAATATAATCCGTGTCGTCAAACCCATTTTGGGTGTATCCGGTATCCAGCATTTCCATTCCCAATTCTTGGCACAACCACTGGGCATTTTCAGCATTCTCTGCCTTAAAAATACTGCAAGTAATGTACACCAGCAATCCGCCAGACTTTAGGCGTTCATAAGCCTTAATGGCGATTTTGCGTTGGTTGTATGCCGTAGCACCAATCTTTTCTATATTAAAGAAAACAGCCTCTTCCGGATTGTGGCGCCAGGTACCACTGCCAGTGCAAGGCACGTCTGCTACGATTACATCCACTGATGGAATTTCAGCTGGAATTTCGTCTTTAATCAAATCCACCACAGCACATTGTGGAGTGGGCATTCCCGAGATTTTAAAACGCGATTTAAGGTTGTTTAATATATTTTCCCGGTTATCGGAGCAATACAACTTTGAATTGGGGTAGAGTTGGCCCAGCATCAATGATTTGCCTCCAGCTCCCGCGCAACAATCCCATATGGAAGCCTTTTCCTTTACGGGGAGTTCATGAACAGAAAAACCCGATGCCAAATCTTGAATGCGACAGATTCCCAAATCTACCATGGCTTGCACATTTGAATTTGCGGGAATTTTAACTCCATGTCCTACTTCTTCAAAGCTTATATTTTCTTGGGTAAGTGCATGCAGCAATTTCTTTTGATTGCCTGGATTTGCTACCAAAAATATAGGTGCTTGCTGCTGAAACCACTCTTTCAAAACCTGTAAGTTTAAGTTTGGATCTATGGCTTCTGCGTAAGTATCAATAATGGAATTGTGCAAAGGCTCAGCACCTTTGCTAATTTCTAGTAATTCCGATTGCACCGTTGCATTGGACTCGAAAATATGGCGTTCCACTAAGGCCGCTGCCAGGGTATTGGGATTTACTGAGTTGTTGTGAACAGTTACAGTGCGCCAATAACTGTAACAGGCATTTCTATAAAACCTGCGGTCGCTGCTGCCAAAGTTTTTGTTTTGCTTAAAGAAATTTTGAAGGTACAAGTGAAATGGTTCTTTTCCATAATAGGAATTTAGAACCGCACAAGCGATATCGATTTGTCGGCCTAGCTTGCTCAGGGGTGGTATTCTATGCGTTCATCTTCAATTACCTGCAGATAATTTATGGCGATATTGATCAGGCCCGCAGGTGTATCTTTCAAACGAATCATGTTGATCAGGCCACGGTACTCGGCATCGGGCAAGTGCTTGCAGAATTGAGGCCCAAAAGTCATTAATCCATAGCACAAAAACGTAGCTTGGTCATAGCCGATATAAGCGTACTTACTGGGCTCGCCAGCATAGGTATCGAAAAAACGTTCCCTAAAGTAAATAGATGCAGAATCGGCAGCAGAAACATAGTTCACCTCTGGATATACCATTTGAGGTTCATCTACACCGCGAACATTTTGGGTAGGGGAGTACCAATCCAATTCAGCATAAACCAGCGAATGGGCCTGGTATTTAATAGCCCTGAGCAAAGTGGATTTGGCGTCTTTGGACGAGATGGTAGAAATGATGATAACACTATCGGGGTGTGCAACTATTGGACTCAGTTTGCTATTGGCATAATATGTGGTTTTTACATGCCCCACTTTCATTGCACTCAATGTGCGCCGAATGATTTCGGCTTGTTTTTTGCTTTCTGTAGAATTGTCGGTAGCGATATAAATTTTATGGTTTGGATAGAGCCTTCCACATTTTTCAGCAATAGATGCTACGCGGATAGAATCAGGAACAAAGAAATTAATAACCCGTTCGTAAGATTCAGGCACAAAGTACTTTAGTGGACTCACCAAAATAATGTTATGGGCAGCGCAAAAAGTTTCGGCTACTTTTAAATTCTCCTCGTAAATGGGACCCACAATTACATCCATTTTGGGCATATCTGGATGTTCAAAAGCAGTTTGCAAGGCCATGGAGTCTTTTTCACAATCAAATACATAGAGTTTTAAATTTAAGCCTTCACCTTCTAGGTCTTTAGCGGCCATTTTAAAACCTTCATAGTAATCAAGCATGGCTTCACTTAAATTGTTTTGGTTGCCCGCACTGCGAAATGGCAATACCAATGCAATGCGGTACTCTTTGCTAAACAATTGAGCAAAAGCTTGATTGCCGCTAAAAACGGAAAACAATAAAATGATATATAGCCTTATTCTCATTCCCATTCAATAGTTGCAGGTGGTTTTGAACTGATATCATACACCACACGGTTGATTCCTCGAACATTGTTGATGATAGAGTTACTGATATCGGCAAGCAATTCATACGGAATATGCACCCAATCAGCAGTCATCCCATCAGTACTGGTTACAGCCCTAAGCGCCACCACATTTTCATAGGTGCGTTCATCGCCCATTACACCCACACTGCGCACTGGCAATAGTATAGAACCGGCTTGCCAGATTTTATCGTACCAGCCAGCTTCTTTTAATTTATGGATATAAACGGCATCTGCATCTTGCAACAATTGCACTTTTTCAGGGGTAATATCGCCGATAATTCTAATGGCCAATCCTGGACCTGGAAAGGGGTGGCGGTTCAAGATTTCTGATGGCAATCCGAGTTCTTTGCCCACCCTGCGTACTTCATCTTTAAACAAACTGCGCAATGGTTCTACGATTCCCAAATGCAAAGATTCGGGCAATCCACCAACGTTGTGGTGACTTTTTATGGTAGCTGAGGGGCCTTTCACGCTTACGCTTTCAATAACATCTGGATAAATGGTACCTTGGGCCAACCACTTGGCATCTGGTATTTTACCCGCTTCTTCTTGAAAGACTTCTACAAACACCCTGCCAATGATTTTGCGCTTCTCTTCTGGATCTTCTTTTCCAGCAAGTTGGCTGTAGAATTTAGATGAAGCATCTACCGCATGAATATTGAGGTTAAGTTGCACATAGGCATCCTGAACTTCTTGAAATTCGTTTTTACGCAGCAATCCATTATTGATAAAAATGCACTGCAGTTTAGATCCTATGGCTTTGTGCAAAAGCAAAGCTGCCACAGAACTATCTACACCGCCAGATAAACCCAGAATTACAGTGTCATCTCCAACTTGGTTTTTAATGAGTTCTACCGCTTCGTTGATAAAATGACCTGGAGTCCAATCGCCCGCACATTTGCATATTTTGAATAAGAAATTGCCCAGCAACTCTTTGCCTTCAGTGCTGTGGTAGACTTCTGGGTGAAACTGAATGCCGTAAACATGGGTGTAAGCATCACAACGAAATGCCGCAACCGGTATTGTGTTGGTTGCTGCCAGTATAGTGGTTTGTTCTGGCAATTTTGTAATGGTATCGGCATGGCTCATCCACACTTGAGATTCATAACTCATTCCATCGGTGAGCATATTCATCTCTCCAGATTGGGTCATTATGGCGCGCCCGTATTCCCTATGGGCACTTTTGGCAACCTCACCGCCCAATTTTTTGGCAAGCAATTGCGCACCGTAGCACACACCAAGCACCGGAAATGCATTGAGCAATGCGTCCAATTCTGGATTGGGGGCATCGGCATCATTCACAGAACTGGGGCTGCCAGAAAGGATAATCCCTTTTACAGAAGCATCAGGACTTGGAAAATGGTTGAAAGGATGGATTTCACAATATACATTTTGTTCGCGCACCCTGCGGGCAATGAGTTGGGTATACTGCGACCCAAAGTCAAGAATCAGAACCTTTTCATTCATGGAAAGCTGCGAATTTACAAACATTTATGTCATTGACGGCAGCGAAATGCCTGCTTTTGGGTGATAAAA
>JADYZD010000288.1 GCA_020853295.1 Bacteroidia bacterium
ATATCTGCAATTAAATCAATTCTGAGGAAGTATACAACAACAAACTAACTCATTTCTAGTTGAAATATAACGTAGAATGGACCACTTTCGGGGGAATCCACAAAACCTAAAATTTTATACTTTGAAGTCTATGCAATTTATTATATCAATTTGCTCATGCTTGTTTTCGACATCATTTGACTGCTCCAAATTACGGGAATCTAACAATTTCTACCACATATACCCGTATTTGCCTAAATAACATCATGCAGTAACCCGTATTTGAAACTCCCTTAAAATGATTTTATTGAGGTAAAATATACCGCAATAAATCGGAGGAAACATGATAGTAATTCCCTTTCCAATATACGCTTCCATCAAGGGAATAAGAAACTTTTAAACGCCTTCGGTGTCTGTTACTTCCCTTTATGACAATATAGTATCGCCAATCAGCAATTGGTTTTTCTTGCAAAACCGAGTCTTTTGTTAATCTGGAAATGAATGAATCTATATTCAATTTTTGCACACTATCTGTAATGCTTATTATTGATTTATCTATTATTTCATTAAAAATCCTTGTATTTCTAACAGTTTTTACTCCAATAGGTTTAAACAATTTAATATTATCAGAGACATAAAATACCTTAATTATATATTTATTAGATTGACAAGTAGCATATCCAAAACTGAGGGCGTTTAATAAAATATAAACACAGATATTTGATATAGTATTTTTCATTAATAATAAGACTTATTTCTTTTTTCACCTTGGTTGTTCTTTGCACTGTGTAATAAAGTGAGACCCACAAATATTTACTTCAGATTTCATTTTTTGTAAGTGCAATTTAAATCATTAATATTTATAAAATAATTACTTGTCCTTTTTGGCTTGACCCAAAAAGTACGAAAAAGGTCAAGGGCTGCAAGGCCTGTAATGCACACGCTTGCAAACAGCCGAATCACTGCGGCGATCTCTTCGTCCCTCAGAGCTTCCCGCCTTTCCAAGTTCGGGCAAGCCTTGTGATTTAGCGTCTGTTTGCTGCACTTAGCGCCCTCCATGCCTTGAGGCCCATTGCTTACGCCAGATTTCAAATCCTACTATTTTTGGAGATTAAACGTTTCAAAATCCCTGTTCCCTAATCCCTAATTTTCTATTCCATGTTCCCTAACTGTCAACTATTAACTATAAACTCCCCTTACCCCATAAAACTATTCTCCAAATCACATAGTCTCATATTCTCTTAATCTCATATTTACTGCTCCCCTAATCCCTAATTTTCCAATCCCTGTTCCCTAACTGTCAACTTCAAACTGTCAACTATAAACTATAAACTCCCCTTACCCCATAAACCTTATCCCTTACACCTATTATCATAATCCCTACTCCCTCTTCCCTAATCTCTAATCCCTGTTCTCTAATCCCTACTCCACTCAAAAATGCTTCTTCCACAAACTCCGTATAATGCCGTCTTTTAAACCAATGTTCGGGGCCAGTACCTCATGAATGTTGCAGGTTTTCATAATATCGATAAAAATTTTGCCCGCAAAACCTATTACCTCCGCCCGGTCTGGATTTAACTTTAATTCATATACCCTGTCATGTATGTTCAAACTTTCTACATAAGTATTGGTTACCTCCAAATGGTGCAAATTCAAGGCATCGCCAGATTTGCAGCCCGAAAGCTGGTGTAGCTTTACAATATTGCCTCCCGTGCCCACTACCCTTACCATTTCATCAATTGGCAATACCAATTCTCCCAGCCAATCCATCATTCTCTTGCTTTCTGTTTCCTTCACCTTGCCCTCGCGCATGCGCACTGTGCCGATATTGAAACTCTCGTATTTTCTGATTTTGCCGTTTCTGATATAGGCAATTTCTGTGCTGCCGCCACCCACATCCACATGCACAAAACTTTGCTTGCCGGGCAACCAGTCTAAAACCGTTCCTTGTATCAGCCGGCTCTCTTCCTTACCGCTGATAATTTCAATCTTAATTCCGGTGGCTTTTCTAATTTCTTTCACCAACCTCGGGCCATTTATGGCATCGCGCATGGCAGAGGTGGCACAAGCCCGCAGCTCATCTACATTATAAATCTCTAGCAACAAGGCAAAGCTTTGCATGGCCTTCATGAGCAAATCGGCCTTTTTCTTGCCAATTTCACGCGTTTTAAAAACATCATCGCCCAAGCGAAGGGGCAAACGGGTAAATTCTACCGGTTTAAAATCAGTGCCCAGCTGGTCCTCATGCAAAGGCCTGGCGATGTAAAGCCGCACTGCGTTGGAGCCGATATCTATTGCCGCGAGTTTCAAAGGCCCGAAAATAGTTATAATTCTGCTTATCGGTCTACATGGCAGTTACTTTCCTGCCAATTTTACATACTCTTTGTAATTTTTGGCCAACTGCAAACAATTAGTGTATGAAAACCGTAGTTTTGTCGGACGAACCGAAAAACGGTGTAAAAATTGACAGAAAGACACTATTAGAAACATGGAAGACAACCAAAATTCAGGACCAAATAACCGCAAACCTCAGGGTGGTTTCAAATTTAACCCCTACTGGATTTACGGAATACTATTTATTATTCTTTTGGGACTTACATTCATACGCACAGGTGGCAGCAGCAATACCAACTGGGTAGAAGTAAAACAAATGATATTGCAAGGCGATGTAGAAAAACTTGAAGTGGTGAACGACCGCGAGGTTCAGGTTTTTTTAACCAAAGATGCCAAGCAAAAAGAACCCTATAAAAAGAAACTAAAGAAACAGGAAAATTTTCTGGGCGATGAGTCTTTCGACTTTGCCTTTGAAATGGAAAAAGATTTCTTCTCTAGCCAAGTATCTGCTTTGCAGGAAGAACAAAAAAAGCTGAATAAAGATGCCAAAGATTTGGTCATCACCTTCCATACCGACCCTCAAATTTGGGGTCAAATCTTTCAGTGGGTATTCTTTATCGGTATTTTCCTGCTGTTTTGGAGCATTATGTTCCGCAGGGCAGGCGGCGGTGGTGGCGGCGGTCCCAATATCTTCAATATCGGTCGCGCTAGGGCTACCTTGTTTGATAAAGATACCAAAGTAAACATTTCCTTTAAAGATGTTGCCGGTTTGGAAGAAGCCAAATTGGAAGTAATGGAAGTGGTGGATTTTCTTAAAAATCCGAAAAAATACACCAACCTTGGGGGTAAAATACCCAAAGGTGTGCTTTTGGTAGGCCCTCCAGGTACAGGTAAAACCTTATTGGCAAAAGCGGTAGCAGGGGAAGCCGGTGTGCCGTTCTTTTCACTTTCTGGTTCTGATTTCGTAGAAATGTTTGTGGGTGTGGGTGCCAGCCGTGTTAGGGATTTGTTTAAGCAAGCCAAAGAAAAAGCACCTTGTATTATTTTTATAGA
>JADYZD010000289.1 GCA_020853295.1 Bacteroidia bacterium
ACAATGGGATGGCCTTTGGTTTTATTTACGAACCATTTAAAGTCATCGGGCAGGTGCCACAGCAGTTCATTTTTGGCACCCAATTCCAGGTGCTCACCCACTGCAGCGATTAAGGAGATTTTCGGGGACAAGGAGACAAAGTTACAGTAAAAATGAAAGTGATTTACAGGTCGAGCACTTCAATATGGTAGCGGTGTAAAGCGATTTTACCACTATCGGCCAATTTTTTCAGCAACCTAGAAATCACTTCTCTAGAGGAGTTGAGTTCATTGGCGATTTCTTGGTGGGTAATGCGAATGTCGTTTGTACCCATATTTTCTTTATGCCTGCGGAGGTAAAACTCCAACCTTTCGTCCATATTTCTGAAGGCAACATGGTCTAGTGTTTCCATTAAATCCATGTAACGTTCTCTGTAATTGTCCAATACAAAATTGATCCAGCTTCGGTATTCCTTAAGCCATTTTTCTACTTCATGAACTGGCAAAACCATGAGCTGGGTTTTTTGGACAGCTCTAGCAACAACTGGGCTGTTCTGTTGTTTTATAGCGCAGTTAATGGTAAGGGCACATGCTTGCCCTGCATGAAGGTAATACATGAAATACTCATTGCTCTCATCATCCTCTCGGTACACTTTCACCAATCCATCACAAACCAAAATGGTGCTGTTCATAAATTGGCCCGTGTGCACCAAATAATCCCCTTCTTCTACAGTTTTGATAACACCGTGTTTCCGAATTTCATCGAGCAGAGCAGGCTCTAAATTTGGAAATATTTTTGATAACTCTATATCCGTTTGAATCATGTTTAGTCTTCGTCGTTGCAGCAAAGCACAGGAATGCCAAATTCATTTGTCAAGAAATTTTCTTTATCGGCTTTGCCGTAAAAAGCTTCTGAGGCCGGAACATCTGCCATCAGTACGATAAGGTCTGATTGGTGGGCCGCAGCATATTTCAATGTTTGGCGTGAGTAACCTACAGAAACCACATTGGGATCTTCTATTACAGACTTATAACGGGTAAAATGGTTGCTGAAAAACTCCTTTGCTTTTTTTGAATTGTTTCTTACAACATCATCTACACCGGTAGATTTTTCGATTTCATATTGAACAATTTCGGAGTTGAACACATCGGCAACCCGCTTTGCTTGCTCAATTTTAATGTGGTAATGGGGATGAGATCCAACAGGGAAAAGTACTGAATTGAACCCATTGGTATTCACTTTGGTATTTTCCTGCACCACTACACAGGGGTAAGGAATGGCTTGCACCAATTTTAAAATATGTGCTCCAAACAGGTGTTGTTTCAACCCTTTTATTCCATGGGTTCCTACCACTACCAAAAAGGGATCCAAGTGCCGAATGGCTTTGGCTGCGCCTTCTAAAAGATCGCCAGTACCAATAGTGGCCTTGATGTTTGCCGGCATTCCTGCAACAGATTTTGCAAACTGCAACACCTTTTCTTCCATTTCAGAAGCTTTAGAAGCATCGTTTAGGATATACACAGCATGCATTTCTGCTCCTGCTTTTTCAGCAATAATTGCAGCCTGTTGCAAGGCTATTTTGCAGCCTTCGGTAAAATCTATTAATGCGGCGATAGTTTTCATATGAATTGCATACAAAATAAAGCAAAAAATATGACTGCAAATTGCATTATTTATAAAACTATGTAAAAAATTAATTCTGGATTTAATCAGCAGTGAACAGAAAAATGATACTTGAAGTTCTTAAATTTGTAGTGTGCCAAAATTTGAGATAGTATCCCCGTTTAAACCTACCGGAGACCAGCCGGAAGCCATTAAGCAATTGGTAACTGGAGTAAATGAAGGGGTTAAGGCACAAACATTATTGGGAGTTACAGGTTCGGGCAAAACATTTACGGTTGCCAATGTAATAGAACAGACCCAGCGGCCCACACTGGTATTGTCGCACAACAAAACCTTGGTAGCCCAATTGTATGGGGAATTCAAACAATTTTTTCCTAAAAATGCGGTGGAATATTTTGTAAGTTATTATGACTACTACCAGCCAGAGGCTTTTATTCCAAGCAGCAATACCTACATTGAGAAAGACCTAAATATCAATGAGGAAATTGAAAAATTTAGGCTAAAAACCATTTCAAGTTTGTTAAGTGGCCGGCGCGATATTATTGTAGTTGCCAGCGTAAGTTGTATATATGGCGCAGGAAATCCTTCAGATTTTGAAAAAACAATTATTCGCATAAAAAAGGGAGAAACCATTACCCGAAATACCTTGCTTTACAAACTTGTTGAAAGCCTTTACAGCCGCACTACTGCAGATTTTAAAAGGGGTACATTTAGGGTAAAAGGCGATACAGTAGATGTGTATTTGGCATACAATGACTTTGCTTACAGGGTGGTTTTTTTTGGCAATGAGATTGAAGAAATTTACAGCTTTGATGTAATGACGGGCACCAAATTGGAATCTCATGAAGATGTGGCCATTTATCCCGCAAACATCTATGTATCGCCAAGAGACAGGTTGCCAGGGATTATTCATGAAATTCAAGATGACATGGTGGCGCAGGTGGATTATTTCAAATCGAATATGAAATTTTTGGAGGCCAAAAGGCTAGAAGACCGGGTTACTTTTGATTTGGAAATGATGCGTGAATTGGGTTATTGCAGTGGTATAGAAAACTACAGCAGGTATTTTGACCGCCGACAGCCTGGAATGCGCCCATTTTGTCTTTTGGATTATTTTCCAGATGACTTTTTGCTGGTAGTAGATGAAAGCCATGTTTCCGTTCCACAATTGCGCGCCATGTATGGCGGTGATAGGAGCAGAAAACTCAATTTGGTGGAATACGGTTTTCGATTGCCAGCGGCTATGGACAACCGACCATTGCAGTTTGAAGAATTCTATCAAGTGGTGAACCAGGCCATATATGTGAGTGCCACACCTGCGGATTTTGAGGTGCGTGAAAGTGAAGGTGTTTTGGCAGAACAATTGGTAAGGCCCACAGGGCTTCTAGACCCGGAAATTGAAATACGGCCTTGCGGAAATCAAGTGGATGATTTGATTGAAGAAATTGATGAGAGAATAAAAATGGGCGATAGGATTTTGGTAACTACATTAACCAAACGAATGGCCGAAGAATTGTCGAAATACCTTTTGCGATTGGGGGTAAAGGTGAGCTATATCCACAGTGAAGTAAAAACGCTAGACCGAATAGACATTCTAAGAAATTTAAGATTGGGAACCATTGATGTTTTGATTGGCGTAAACCTTTTGAGGGAAGGACTGGATTTGCCAGAAGTGAGTTTGGTGGCCATTTTGGATGCAGATAAAGAAGGGTTTTTGCGGAGCCAAACCAGTTTGGTACAAACAATAGGCAGGGCTGCAAGAAATGTTAGGGGCAAGGTGATAATGTATGCCGATAAAATTACAGAAAGCATGCGCAAAACCATAGAGGAAACTGACCGCCGCCGCGACAAACAAATACAATACAACAAGGATCATGGCATAGTACCCATGACAGTGACCAAATCTAAGGAAGAGATTGTAAGGGCAACCTCACTGGCCGATAGCAGAAAAGGAGAAGATTACAATTATGCCTATGTGGAATCGGAGGAAGTATCATTGGCTGCAGATCCAGTAATGGAATATTTGACCAAACCGGCTATAGAAAAAGCCATAGAAAAAACGCAAAAAGACATGTATAAAGCGGCCAAAGAAATGGAATATATGGAAGCGGCCAGATTGCGTGATGAATTGGATATGTTGAAGAAGAAACTGGATAGCTTCTAATCAATTACTGAACTTTTATTTTGGAATTTTGAAATATTAATGCAACAGAAATCGATTTAATAAAACACATAATTTAGTCTAATAAAACCACTCGGAAAATAACTGAGCTGATATTCATCTTTATTTGTTTGTGAATAATTGAACACATTTTTATACATATTAAAATGTGCATGAGCAGTGAATTGTAAATGAGGAGAAAACAAATGGTAATAGTCAAATGAATATACTGCGTAAGAATAACGTTCTGTTGAATGCTGGAACCACTGCGATAACATCCCTGCGTTTATTTTTTGAGTAATATAATTTCTGGTATCGACTATTAAAGTATAATTCACATTTGCAATGGCAGCAGCGAATAAACTGGCACTGCTCTCATTTGAAGGAGTAACCAAATTAAAATATTTGTATCTATTTTCTGATAATTCGTAACCGGAATTAAACTCTGCACCATAACCAAATTGAGAGTGAAGTGTTTTTGCCATGTGCCTTATGTATTTAACTACAATTGAAGGGCTAATAATAGCACTTCTGTTGTAGCGACTGATATGCAAACTGCTGTCGTTCTTTCTGAAAAAGTTGTATCCGTTATTGTATTGAGGCTGCACCTTAAATCCAAATTCAAAATTTGAACCATTGAATCTTGAAAAATTACTCGAATACAAATAATGGTCATACAATGTTGTAAAATAAGCGGCCCCTTTATCCTTCAAAAGAGCAGAATTTTGGAAGGCTGTATCCAACATTTTTATTTGATCAATCATTCGAAACCTAAAATCCATAATTCGGGTGTTTCTGGTTGTTGTGAGTGCCTTAGCCAATTCGATAATATTGTTTTCTGAATACCTCGAAATTAGACCCTTGTCTCTTAGGTCTTTCAACCAAAAGGCCATAAAAGAAGGATCCGAAACATTTTCAATTCTTCCTCTTCCCAAAACCAAAGTACCGTTTACACTAAAACCGGCATTGGCTATTTCAGTTCTACTAATTTCATTTCCAAAAGTATAAAATCCCATATCCCTAAAGGTAGAGCCGGATGCCCCATACGAAATGCCTATATAATTCAAAGAGTTTGGCCTGTAGTACTGAGTGTTTGCATTGTAGTTTGCATAAATATTAAAGGTACTGTTACCAAAGCTGGAATTGCGGCCTCTTGACTTCCCATAATCGCTATACACCGAAGCAGTAGAAGATTTAATTTTTGAATCTGTATTGGAATATCTCAATCGGGTAAACTGAAAACCTGCTGATAGGCCGCTTCGGCTGTTTTCAAAATTATAATTCCCCAGTGTATCCCTATTTTCATAATTGTTACTTCCAAAATCACCAGAAAGTTGAAAGTCTGAACTTCGGAATTCTTGAAATCTGTATTTGTATTTCCTAAAAACCCTTCCCATATCCTGGGCACTTGCAGAAGACAGAAAACCTAGAGTAGCACAAATAAATATATGTTTTTTCATGGAGCAATACCCCTTGGTGGCAAGCACTGTGCCACGTTTTAAAAACTCTGGTGGACTATAAACCAGTTATTGAGGTGTAATTTAACAATCGCAAGAATGTAAAAATCACCCTATCCATATACTATGTTGCCATTTTTACAGTAGATTCGTTTTACTAAATTTCTACCACTATGGCATCTAAATTCAATTTAAGACCATGGATTTTGGGAATGGCATTGGCCAGTTTTGCCATGCCCATTCTGGGCCAAATCGACTTTACACCGGGTGTGCAATATGTGTATCACCGGGGAAATGCCAATAAAGTAAACCAACATAAAACCGTGAACTATTCGCACCAGTTTTCAGGCACTTTTGGCTTTAGAAAACATTGGAAATCGAAGCGCTTTCCGTATTTGAATCCATACTTTGGGTATACCGATATTCAACAATATCTGGTTTCGGAAAACAAACTGGAAGGCAACAGCACCTTTCATGAAATTTCCTCTATTAAGCAAAGGGGAGCATTTATCGGTTTTGGTATTGATTACAAACTTTCTAATGCAGTGATGTTAGAAATTCGGCCTGAATTTATGATGTTGAGTTCAGGAGATAAGCCTACTACAGAATCTTATAAATCAAGCTTGGGAGATGCCACTGTGCATACCAGCATTACTTATAAAGCGGATGATATAGAACTATCACAGGTAAAGCCTTTGTATATTGGCCTTGTACACGGTGGAATAAAATACAATTTTAGTCGCTTGGAGTTGGGATTGTTTTACCGATTTATGTGTGTAAATGCATATGGATACAACAAACTATTGTGGTACAGTACCAAAGATAAAAACACAGGCAAAGTGGTGAATAACAATTCTATTTTTGCTTACAAAGTAAGGCTAAACGGAATAGGGATAAACCTGAGGTATTATTTTCTGGATTGGAACCATTAATGCCCTAATTTAAGGTATTACCACTACTTTTCGGCTTACATCGCTTATTGAAAAGAAACCGCCAACTGCGCGCTTTTTCTTGGAATTAAAATTAAAAATATTGGTTCCAATATTAATAGGCGGAGTTGCGAACAATCCTCCATTTTGATTCTCAGAAAATATTTGATTGATGTAATAAAAAGTTTCAACAGAAATGGAATGGATTTCTACACGAATTTTTGTGCCTGTGGGTTTGGGCTCTTGAAAATTATTGATGGCACCATATTTAATAGGCCAAATAAACTCACCTCCGTCCTGGTTGTTTGGAGTTTGGGTCATATCATAAGCCAGGTTGATGTCGAAAATGCCATTTTTAAAGGTATCGTTTACAAAAGTTTTTACCCAATAAGTATTTCCATAACCGGGTAAGTCTTTTGCCCTTAATTCCACATAATTGCCTTTTTTAAATCCGATGGTTGATCCATCTTCATACTTGATTTGCAGTGAATCGATAAGTGCAGTTTTGTTCATGGTGGCCAAGCTTACCAAGGTATCGCCGCCTTGCACCACCAGTAAAATGTGGTTGTGGCCCACTGTAAAGGTGTCGCCGGTGCTGGCATCGGGGTGAAAAATATAATTGCCTTTGCCGCTGTCGGCAAAAAGAAACAACTTGGTATTGCCTCCAGTAGTATCTACAATAGCAACTGTAGCGCCTTCAACACCAGGTTCAGAGCCTGGTTTGGCAAAATAAGGAATGCTTTTGGTGATGCGAATGACTTGTTTATCGGGCAAATTGTTTACGAAAGCATCTACAATTAATTTTTCGGGACCTTGATCTACATCTACATCAATTACATCTTCACAAGACGAACCAAGTATTGCGATAAAAAGCAGGTAAATAATGTTTTTAATTTTCATGATTAATTCCATTTAAAATTGTACGACAAAGCGGGAATAAAACTGCCGATTACACTGTACCGAATTGCCGCATTGTTTCCGGTATTTTGGTAATTGGTAGCAAAATAAATAGAGAAGGGATTACGTCTGTTGTAAACATTATAACAGGATAGCACCCAGTTACTTTCCCAGCGTTTTCTCTTTTTAACGGTATAGGTAACACTCAAATCCAAACGGTGGTAAATAGGGTTGCGCACATTGTTGCGGGCATTGCTGCCGGCATCGGGAACGGTATATCCTTGAATGTTGTATTGGCCTGCATAAAATGTGGTGGGTGTGCCACTGCTTACTACAAAATTGCCTGAAAAAGAAAATTTTTCATTCAATTTATAATTGGCAATAATGTACAAATTGTGTTTTCTATCAAAGCGATTTGGGTACCACCTGTTGTCATTAATTCCGTTGACCAAACGTTCGCTTTTAGAAAGCGTGTAACTGATCCAACCCGTAAGTTTACCGGTAACTTTGCGTATATACCATTCTGCGCCAAAAGCCCTGCCCTTTCCTGTAAGTAGGTCACCCTCTAGGTATTCGTTCAGCAATAAATTGGCCCCGTCAACATAATCTACTTGGTTTTTTAAATCCTTATAATAAACCTCGAATGATGATTCGAAATCATCTCCCTTGCCCCAATTTTTAAAATACCCTAAGGTGTATTGATCGGCCTTTTCTGGCAAAATATTATTGGTGCTTGGCTGCCACACATCAAAAGGCACACTTGCAGCAGTATTGGAAATTAAATGCAGGTTTTGAACCATGCGGTTATACCCTCCTTTAACACTTGATTGTTGGCCCATTTGGTATTTAAATCCGAACCGGGGTTCAAGGTTTGTATAATTGGCGATTACCTCGTTTTGGTTGTAATATTTTACATAGTCGATGAATCTTCTATCACCCGTTTCCACAGCAGGCTTGTAATAGTATGCATTGCCTTTGCCCAAATACATAAAATTACTTACCCTAAGACCCAGGCGGTATGAAAACTTGCCCGATGGGTTAAATTCTTCTGCAATATATACGGCATTCTCCAATCCAAATTTATCGGGCAATGAGAAATCGGTAGTTCCATTATTGTTGTTAACAACGGCTTTACCGGGTTTAAATGTATAATACGTACTTTGGGCACCAAAGAGAATTTCGTGTTTGCTGCTGGCATACCAGTTGAAATCGGCTTTAGCGCTATTGTTAACAATGTAGCTTTGCCAATTAAAATCAGCATCTTTAGAATTAAACTCAATATTGTAACGGTACCTGCTATAAAAATATGTAAAATTTGAAAATAATTTTTTATTAAAAACATGGTTCCAACGCGCAGTGGCAGTGGTATTTCCCCATTTCACACCAAAGGCATTTTGTGCGCTAAATGCATCATCTCCTATGTAGGTAGAAATATAAAAATTATCGCGTTTGCGGCGGTAATTTACTTTTCCTGTAAAATCATAAAAATAAAATTGGCTGCCTTTAAGGTCTGAATTTAAGAACGGTTTTGCCAGTACATCAATATAACTTCTTCTGCCTGCTAGCAGAAAACTTGCCTTATTTTTAACGATAGGTCCCTCTATTGTAGCCCGGCTAAAAATGGTTCCTATTCCACCATTGGCTTCGTATTTTTTATTGTTTCCGTCTTTCATTCTCACATCCAAAGTAGAAGAAAGTCGGCCACCATAATTGGCAGGAATACCTCCTTTAACCAATTGAACATCTTTAACAGCATCGGGATTAAAAATGCTAAAAAACCCAAATAGATGGGCAGAATTAAACACCGGTGCTTCATCCATGAGTACCAAATTTTGATCAATACCGCCGCCGCGAACATTAAATCCGCTTGCACCTTCGCCAACAGAACTTACACCAGGTAAAAGTTGAACACTTTTAATCACATCGGCTTCTCCTAAAAAGGCGGGTATTTGCTTTATGGTTTGGCTAGTAATGGTTTGGGTAGAAATATCGATGTTTTTAACATTCTCGCTTTTCTTGCCCCTAACGGTAGCAATGCCTATGGTTTTTTCAGTTGGGCTCATGAAAAAATCTATGGCTGTATCTGAAAGCAATAAAATTTGAAACTCTTTGGATTGCATGCCTGCTGCAGAAACCTTAATTGATTGTAGGCCCGACATCAAGCCTAGGCTATAAAAACCATAGTTGTTTGTGGTGGATTGCACGTTGGCTTCTACATTGTAGATAACTGCACTGTGAATGCTTTCGCCACTGTTTGTGTCGCGCACATAACCGCTAATGGAGTATTTCTGTTGCGAAAAAGCGCTGCCCATAAATAAAGTTGCGAGCAGAAAAAGGACTATTCTCATAAAGGATGTTGCAAAAGTAGGACGTGTTAACAGGTATATACCCCTATAGTTCTATGAACTCGTTTTTAGACCGATGAAGGTATTAAGATCTTTGGTCAAAAAACAGGAATGGCCTTTCGGTAGGACCGGTATAAATCTGACGTGGACGGGCAATGGGTTGTTTGTCGTTTCTCATTTCTTGCCATTGAGCAATCCAACCAGGCAGACGGCCAAGGGCAAACAAAACGGTAAAGAAATCGGTTGGGAAGCCCATAGCTCTGTAAATGATGCCTGAATAGAAATCTACATTGGGGTAGAGTTTGCGTTCCACGAAATACGGATCTGTTAAAGCAGCTTCTTCCAACTGTTTTGCAATTTCAAGAACCGGATCATGCACACCCAATTTGTTCAACACATCGTCGCAGGTTTTCTTAATGATTTTTGCACGTGGGTCGAAATTTTTATATACCCTGTGCCCGAAGCCCATTAAGCGGAAATTGTCGTTTTTATCTTTGGCTTTATCTACCCATTTTTGAACATTTCCACCATCTTGGCGAATCATTTCAAGCATTTCAAGTACTTCTTGATTGGCGCCGCCATGCAGAGGACCCCAAAGAGCAGAAATACCGGCAGAAACCGAACTATAAAGGTTGCTATTAGAGCTGCCCACCATACGCACAGTGCTGGCGCTGCAATTTTGCTCATGATCGGCATGCAAAATGAGCAATTTGTTCATGGCATTCACAATTACAGGATCTGGAGTATAGTCATCCATAGTTACTTGGCTAAAGGTCATGTTCAAATAATTTGAAACATAATCCAAGCTGTTTTTGGGATAAACGATAGGATGCCCATTGCGTTTTTTGAAAATCATGGCGCAAATGGTAGGCATTTTTGCCATAAGGCGGGTCATGGTTCTATTTACAGCATCGGGATCCCTGTGTGGGTTGATGCTTTTTGGATAAAACAAGCTGAGTGAGCTCACCATAGAAATTAACTGACCCATAGGATGTGAACCTGTTGGGAAAGCTTTGAACATGCTTTCTATGCCTTCATTTACTAGTGTATGCTCACGAATGTTGTTGTCGAAATCGGCAAATTGCTGACGGGTGGGTAATTCACCATAGATGAGCAGGTAAGCTACTTCGAGGTAACTGGCTTTTTCGGCCAATTCTTCAATTGCATATCCACGGTGGCGCAGCAAGCCTACTTCCCCATCAAGAAAGGTAAGGGCACTTGTTGTAGCACCTGTGTTTTTGTACCCGATATCGAGAGTGATATGACCGGTAAGGTCTCTAAGCTTAGAAATATCGATAGCTTTCTCGCCTTCAGTACCAGTAATTACTGGCAATTCGTACTCTTTACCTTCTAAAATTATTTTTGCTGATTCAGACATGTTAAATAGGATGACACCGTTATTAACCGCAAAACTACCTTTTGTGTTTGCACATTGCAACATTTTTTGGTAATTTCAATTGGGCCAATTGAAGTTTTTGCAGTAAAAAGCCCAGTTTGAATGTACAATATCAATATGTTAAGTTTTTTCAAGTTCTTTATAACCTTTAGCAGATAACAAGAACATTACTTTTCGGATTTTATCTACCTCAAACATTCCCAACTCTCTGCCGGATTCGTTTACAGGTTTAACATATCTATAGTGCACAAGGTGGCGAACGATATCAATAACCACTTTTTCGGGCAAGCCCGTTTCTGTAATTACAGATGCCAGCTCTTCGGCATGAACAAGGCAGTTCATTACTCTGAGCTCATCATTGCCAATTTCAAACACTTAATTCCCCTTTCTTTTTTTCTCTAGTTTGCGGAGTTCCTTTTTGTCCATTTCAAAAATGTTCTTTAACTCAGCACTAAGGTCCAATTTGCCTTCTTTTTTAGGAGCAGAAAATTCTTCACTCCTTCTTGGGGCAGATTTTTTAGGACTAGAGGAAAATGCGGGCTTTGAACCCGGTCTATCTGAAGAATAACCTGAACCGCCAGTACGGCCGCCTCTAGAAGGAGAATCGCTGCGGCTGCTGTTGTAACCGCCGCTGTTGTAGCCACCCCTGCGGTCGCCACTGCCACGATTGTCGCCACCACGGCTATCTGTGCCACGGGAATCACTGCCGCCACGACGGTCGCCTGATCCACGTCTGTCACCCCCCCCGAACCTGTCGCTGCTGCCCCTGCGGTCTCCGCCACGTCTATCTCCACCACGGTCTCCACCACGGTCATTGCGGCCACGGCCACCTTCACGGCGTCCGCCTCCACCCGATTGTTCGCGAAGTTCCAAAGAAGCCCTTCTGCCTTTGTAATTGGCATCTTTAAATGCAGCCAAAACCTTATCAATAACAGTGGGGTCTATTTCTACAAAAGAATAGCTGTTTTTAAGATCAATCCAAGGAATCATTTTTTCATCGATTCCAGCAGTAGCAGCTATAAATGCTTTCATGCTTTGCTTGTCTAATCCATCCAAACTGCCCAAAGTAAGGAAGGTTTTTACTCCCCCGCCTTGAGAAAAATCTTCATTATTGCCATAGGCATTCAAATCTGGAGAATTGCGGTAATATTCTAAAAAGCGGTTGAATTCTACAGAAATAAAGCGGGTGATGATTTCTTCACGGCTCAATTCTTTTAATTCTTCATAAATGGCATCCATAAAAGGTTCCACTTCGCCACGATTTACTGATACACCGTGTACTTTTTTAACCAAAGAAAGCAATTGTTTTTCGCATACTTCGGTTCCCAAAGGCAATTGACCGCGTGTGAATTGGGTTTTCACCAATCTTTCAATCATTTTAATGCGGCCCATTTCTTTCATGTTGATCAACACCATGCTCACCCCTTTTTTACCGGCGCGGGCTGTACGACCACTGCGGTGGGTGTAACTTTCGGGTTCATCGGGCAAAGAATAATGCACCACATGGGTAACATCATCCACATCAATACCACGGGCTGCAACATCAGTGGCTACCAATAATTGCAAGCTGCGGTTTCTGTAGCGTTTCATCACCACATCACGCTGCGCCTGACTCAAATCACCATGCAAAGAATCGGCATTGTAACCGTCTTTAATGAGCAAATCGGCGATTTGTTGGGTTTCAATTTTTGTTCGGCAAAATACAATGGCAAAAATATCGGGATGAAAATCCGCAATACGCTTTAGCGCATTGTACTTGTCGCGGGCATGAACCACATAATAAATGTGTTCAATGTTTTTATTGCCTACATTTTTTTCGCCTGAAGTAACCTCTTTGGGGTTGTTCATAAACGCTTTACTAATGCGCAACACTTCTGAAGGCATGGTAGCGCTGAACAACCAAGTGTTTTTGGTATCTGGCGTATAGGAAAGAATATTGTCTAGGTCTTCACGGAAGCCCATGTTAAGCATTTCATCTGCTTCATCGAGCACTGCAATTTCTACTTTTTCAAGAATATGCTTGCGTTTGGTCATAATGTCTACCAAACGACCGGGAGTAGCCACCACAACTTGCACACCTTCAGAGATGGCTTTTAGTTGGGTTTGAATGCTAGAGCCGCCATAAACAGCTACCACACGAAAACCTGGGATATGCTTGCCAAAGGCTTCCATATCTCTGGTAATTTGCATACACAATTCACGTGTAGGGCTTAAAATTAAAGCTTGTACATGCTTTTGTGAGCAGTCGATTTTGTGCAGCATAGGCAAGCCAAATGCAGCAGTTTTACCGGTACCGGTTTGAGCCAATGCAACGAGGTCGGTAGGACCTTCGAGCAGCATAGGAATAGATTGAGCCTGAATAGGCGTTGGTGTTTCGAAGCCCAGTTCTGTTACAGCACGAACCAGCTCCGGGGCTAGGCCCAGATTTTCAAATGTTGTCATTTTTGTTAGTAAAAGGCGTCCGGGTGGAATTATTCGATTATGGCCATACGACAGGACGCCTCAAAAGAAAAACTCGCACGGAAGGCTAATTTTGGTGCAAAGGTAAGAAAAATAATTGTAAGTTGTGGATAAATACACAAATAAAGCGTTGAGGCCTTTGCTGTATTGGGTTTTTGAAAAGCGATTTCCAAAACAACCAATGCGAATTGACTGAATTTGGCAGAATTGAGTCAGTTAACTGACTGAATTTCGGATTTGGCTGTAAAATATTAAATATTAATATTTTACAATCACGAATGAAATAGATATGTATGAAAAACAGCAATAGATTTGATTTACGATGGTGTTTTTCCCAGCACAAAATCTTTCCAATTGTCCCTATTTACCTGCAGGTAGCCTGCATTTGGGTAAGCCGTTGTCCCGTCTTTGGGTATTTTGGTTTTGTGAGGGGAGAACTTGAATTCAAAACCCATGAGTTCGCCGTGGATCATAAAAGCAGGTATAAAAGTGATAGGATTTACATGCAAAGTGAGGCAACTGATTAATGCGTTACATAAGTTTATTTTCAATCAATGCATAGTTGAATCAGAGTGAAGGATTCTATATATTTACGGAAATTTTTGAAATCTGTCCATTGACTATTTCGATGATTACCTTTGACAAAACATATCAAAACTCTTTAAAACCTGACACCGAGCTAAAGTCAGCTTTCAGAAATTTGTCATTTATATTCAGTTAAAGTGGTAAAGGCTAATTCTAATGAACTTGGATTGCTTCAGTTACAAATAACTAAAACGCATCACAAAATCAACTCGATTTGGCATAGAACTTTTTCTTCACTTTTCCTATTACCATTGGCTTTAGGCATAAAATACGAATTGTTTTAAAATTCGAATACATGAAAATTAAAACAGCACTAAACATAATTGATGCAATGAATAAAACAATATTTGGTCTTTTCATTTTTACAATTGTATTCTTGATTGCAACATTCAACAACATAGATTTTTTAAATATTCTGCTAATTCTTTTGGTCGTGCGGACTATTCTACTACTATGTTCAACTAAAGTTTTTCAATATTTAATAAATCACGTTAATTCAAAAGCGATCTTTATAGAAGTGGCATATGTGGCAGAGCTAATTAATTTTGATTTATACTGGGATGCGCAAAGCACTTATGAAAAAGAAGAACTGACGCCCCTTAAAGATTTCTTGATAGAAAATAAATTGAAAACTTCATATAAAGAGTATTTCCGAAGTTCAACATACATTTTATTCAACCCATCAGAAATTATAATAGATGAGAGACGCATAGCATGGGAAAAAATAAAACATTGGGAATTTAGCAACCGGCCAATGGGAATTAATATTACATATACAGGTTCTCTGTCAAATACTGATTATCATGCTTCAATATATTTATCAAGTATTCGCGGTGCTTCATCCTATGATATTTTAATTCTATTGAATCGCTTTTGCAAAGAATACGGAAACTACTCTAATGACAATTTTTAATACCCCATCAATTTATTTGCAGAAAACGAAATATAATCTCTAGCACAACCCAACACAATTTAGGCAGTTTCCTCCAATAACCTGCAGAAATAGTGTTTGATCCAGAGCCTCAATCGTTTAAAGAACCATTAAAAATACCTTTCCTAAATTACACTATGCATTTGTTCCTTATCAACCCACCACCTCAGGCCTCATTTGAGGGAAGAACAACACTTCTTGAATGCTGGCTTGGTTGGTAAGCATCATGGTTAAGCGGTCTATACCAATACCCAAACCTGAAGTTGGGGGCATGGCATATTCCAACGCACGGATAAAATCATTGTCCATGCTCATGGCTTCCTCATCGCCGCGTTCTGCCAAGTGCAATTGGTGTTCAAAACGTTCTTTTTGCTCTATAGGGTCATTCAGCTCAGTATACGCATTGGCGATTTCTTTGCCATTTACATACAACTCAAAACGTTCTACCAATCCTTCAATACTGCGGTGTTTTTTGGTTAAGGGACTCATTTCAACAGGATAATCCATGATGAAGGTGGGCTGAATCAGGTGTTTCTCTGCACAAGTGCTAAAGATTTCGTCAATCAATTTACCTTTGCCCATGTCTTTGGTCACCTCCACACCCATGTTTTTGGCAATTTGGCCCAATTCGGTTTCTGATTTGCCATCAATATTTACCCCACCGTATTCCAAAATGGCCTGGGTCATGGTTAACCTGCGGAAAGGTGCTTTAAATGAAATTTTGTTTTCACCCACCGTTACTTCAGATTGGCCAGTAACATCTAAGGCACATTTTTCAAGCATTTCTTCAGTAAAATCCATCATCCAGAAATAATCTTTGTAGGCTACATAAATTTCAAGGCCTGTGAATTCAGGATTGTGGGTTCTATCAATACCTTCGTTTCTAAAGTTTTTGGCAAATTCATATACCCCTTCAAACCCACCTACGATAAGGCGTTTGAGGTACAACTCATTTGCAATGCGCAGGTACAATTGCATGTCTAGCGCATTGTGGTGGGTAACAAAAGGTCTGGCTGCTGCTCCGCCGTGTATTTGCTGTAAAATGGGGGTTTCTACCTCCAAATAACCACGACTGTTAAAGGTATTTCTGAGGCTTTGCACCACTTTGCTGCGTGCAATAAAAATGTCTTTTACATGGGGATTTACCACCAAATCCACATAGCGCATGCGGTACCTCGCTTCTGGATCGGTAAATGCGTCATATATATTTCCTTCTGCATCTTGTTTTGGCAGAGGCAATGGATTCAAACATTTTGCAAGCAATTTAAAAGCCGTTACATGCACACTGGTTTCTCCGGTTTGGGTTGTAAACACATAGCCTTCTACACCAATAATGTCGCCGATATCCAGTAATTTTTTGAAAACCGTATTGTACAGTTCTTTGTCTTCACCGGGGCATATTTCATCGCGGTTCACATAAATTTGAATGCGACCCGTACTGTCTTGAATATTGGCAAAAGCGGCTTTGCCCATGATGCGCTGGGTCATCATACGACCTGCAATAACTACCTGTTTGAACCCATCAGGATTCTCAGGGAAATTGGCCTTTATATCCGCAGCATAAGCGTTTACAGGATACAACTCAGGTGGAAAAGAATCGATTCCCATCTCTTTGAGTTGTTGCATTTTTTGTCGGCGAATTAGTTGCTGTTCGTTCAGGTCGTGGTCAATCATAAAAAAGAAGCGGCAAAGTTAAGCATTACAGCCTGCCAAAGAAACCCTTACACCAATTGGGCATTTACTTTTATTTTCAGCCTGGCATTAAAGCATATAAATTGCGGTCCAAATGAAACGTCTTCTGGCTTTAACAATGGTATTGGGTTGTGTATGCTCGAGCGGGGCAAATATGGCCTACTGGGGACCAGCAGAAGGCAATGTGGCTGGTAGGGATGTGTTTGGCGGAATACGGGTTCGCAAAGAATTGTTAAATGTGGATTTGCGGCAAATTGTAGATGGCAAAATTGGGGTTTTTGCCAATTATACCATCGTTAGCAAGGGCAATTATTCTACCTTCCGATTTCTATTTGTTGCCTCATCAGAAAAACCAGTAAAACCCGAATTTATTTTAGATGGGAAACTGATTCCGTATACTGTTAAAGATACCATTTTGAGCCAATTGTGGAGCTCTAGCCAATATGATTTAAATCCTGATTCTATCAACGAAATCATTGGCATTGACTTGTCGCATGGTAAAAAACCACACCTGTCCATTTGTGATTTTTTATACACCATAGATGTGGCGCTGCCTGCTGGTATGCATGAATTGAAAGTGGGTTATGAATTGTTTGCCACAGGTTACGATGCAAATGAATTGAGGCATTTTGTATTTCCCTATTATTTGGGCAGTAAATATACCCGAGATAAATACGACTCCATTTTCGTACATGTTTTATTTCCAAACGACATGGATTTTAAAAGCAATTTTGATCTTAAAATAGGGGCCAATAATGAAGGTTTTAGCGGAAATATAGCGGGATTCAAAGGAAGTCATATTCAAATAGATATATTTAAAAATGTGAACAGTGAATTAAACCAATATTGGAATTATTTTATCTGGATAAATATTGGGCTGTGGGTAGTGATTTGGTGTATCAATATGGGGTATTTGCGTTGGAGGAAAAGAAGGGGTAAATCTCTTACATTAAGCCTATTGTGGTCTGTTCCGATGTCGATTCTATTAGCCATTATTTATTTCATTGGGATGATGAAATATTTTGACTATTTTAAAAATAAATATGGTGAGTTTTTGGATGGAGATTGGGGGAAAAGTTATAACTTGCTGGTGGTTCCATTTATTGTGGCGGCAGGCATATGGCTGACTTGGTTGATATTATCCATTGTATACCATACATTTATTTGCGATAAAAAATGGGATCCTTTGTCTTGGTTTTCAAAAAAATAAAACCTGCATTCATTGATTATAATTCACGACCTTCGCCGCAGTGATTTCTAAAACTGAACTGCACCAATATTGCTTACAACTGGTTCAATCCAAGATTGTGGATTTGGAGCAATTGATTGCCGATGCTCAGGCGGCGAGCAATAACGATACTAAAAGCAGCATGGGCGACAAATACGAAACCACCAGGGAAATGATGCAAATTGAAATCAACAAACTGGGACAACAATTGGCAGAAACCCAGCAAATGAATATGGCGATAAAAGTATTGGACCCGAATAAAAAATGCACCGCAGTAGAGCCAGGCGCATTCATAGAAACGGATAAAATTCTTTTTTATTTGTGTGCAGGTTTGGGTAAAATAAATTTTAATAAGCAAACCATCATGGTGATTTCACCCGGTTCACCATTAGGCAAAGCTATGCTGAATAAAAAAGCAAATGAGGATGCTGGGGTGAATGGGGTGGTGTATAAGATTAAGGGCGTTTTTTGAAATTAAATTCTCAAAAAAATCCCCCATTTTTCAGATAAAATTAATTTTTTTTCTTAATAATTAATTTCCTAGAAAATTCAAATTATAAAGATTACTTCACCACTCCAACAATTCTTGCAATTTCGCCAGCACTTTATCTGCATTGGGCAGCATTTCAGCTTCAAGTCCCATGTTTAGGGGGATAGCAGGTAAATTGGCAGCACCCAGGGTTTGAACAGGCGCATCCAAATATTGAAAACACTCTCTTGAAACGCGGCCTGCAATGGCTTCTGCGAACGAATTGTTTAGTGTTTCTTCGGTTAGCACCAATACCTTACCATGTTTTTTGGCTTGGGCATAAATGGCCTCATTGTCGCATGGATTTAAAGTGCGCAAATCCAATATTTCTACTTTTCCGGGTAAACTTTTTGATGCGGTTAAAGCCCAATAAACACCCATTCCATAAGTGATTACTGCAACAGATTCGCCATTTTCAACTGCATTTGCATCGGCCACTTGAACGATGCGGGCTTTGCCCAAAGGAATGATGTAATCCTCATCTGGCTCTGGAGTTTTGGCAGGTTCAGTGCCCGGCATTTTGCTCCAGTAAATACCTTTATGTTCAAAAACAACCACAGGATTGGGATCATAAAAAGCGGCTTTTAGCAAGCCTTTCATATCTGCAGCATTGCTGGGGTAAATTACCTTAATCCCTTTGATTTGGAGGATACTGCTTTCCACCGTGCCGCTATGGTAAGGTCCGCCTCCGCCATAGGCACCTGTTGGCACCCGAATTACAGAGGACACTGGATATTTGCCCATGGTGAGGTAACAGCTTTTGCTGAGCTCTACTACCAATTGGTTCACCCCGGTCCAGATATAATCGGCAAATTGAATTTCGACAATGGGTTTGCAGCCCACCGCACTCATGCCTTGGGTACTGCCAACGATATAAGCTTCAACTATTGGGGTATTGAACACCCTACTTTTACCATATTTTTCAGCAAGCGTAGCCGCTTCGCGAAACACACCGCCCAGGCGAATGCCCACATCTTGCCCATAAAGCAAAGCTTCGGGGTGTTTTTTTAGGATTTCATTTACAGCAAAAAGTGCTGCATCTACCATCATTATGGGGTCGCGCCCTTTGGGCGCGCGTACACCCTTTTCCTCAGTTACAGGTGTAGGTGCAAATTCATGCAAGTACAAACTTTCAGGTGTAGGATCTGCCGCCTGTTTTGCCCTTTCAAAAGACTCCGCAGCCAGTGATTCTGCCTTTTCCTGAATGGCATTTAAACTCTCTTCTGTTTCCGCTAAATCCAGCAACAACTGTCTTAATTTGGGCAAAGGATCTTGTTTTTCTTGTTTGTCCAAATCATCGCGGTACCACTCACTGCGCACCCCACTGGTATGGTGCCCTAGCAACGGAACTTTAGCATGTACCAACATCGGGCCGCGGTTTTCACGCACATAACGGATGGCTTTTTCCATGTCTTCGTAACACTGAACGAAGTCGGTTCCATTGATGCGCATGCGACGCATTCCTTTAAATCCTGCGGCATAATCAAACGCATCCATGGCGCGCATTTCATCGCCTGAAGCGGAAATGCCCCAGTCATTGTCTTGCACCAAATATAAAATGGGCAACTCATGGAGCACGGCCATTTGGAAAGCCTCTGCCACTTCACCTTCGGTAATGCTACCGTCACCAAATGAACAGAGTACTATCGGCTTATCAACTCCTTTTAGTAAACCCTGCGATTCTTGGTATTTAAATCCATGTGCCGCGCCTGTAGCTGGAATGGCCTGCATGCCCGTAGCACTGCTTTGGTGGGGCATTTTGGGCATATCGGGGCGGTTTAGAGAAGGATGTGAGTAATAGGTGCGACCTCCACTAAAGGGATCGTCGGCTTTAGCCAATAACTGCAACATTAGCTCATAAGGCTGCATGCCCATGGCA
>JADYZD010000290.1 GCA_020853295.1 Bacteroidia bacterium
TAATATCATTAAAATCAATTTCTTGTGCATGCAAACTTCTGCCACTGGTTTGTATGTGGTATTTCAACATTTGGCTCCGTGCGTTTGCCCCGTATTTGTGTTTCATGGCTTTGGCCCAAATGCGCCTGGCTACCCTGCCAATTACAGCATATTCGGGATCCGTTCCATTGCTAAAAAAGAAAGATAAATTGGGCGCAAAATCATCGATATTCATTCCCCTGCTCAGGTAATATTCAACATAGGTGAATCCATTGGCCAAAGTAAATGCCAGCTGAGATATGGGATTCGCACCGGCTTCTGCAATGTGATATCCTGAAATAGAAACACTATAAAAATTTCGTACTTTTTTATCTATAAAATATTGCTGCACATCACCCATCAATCTCAGTGCAAATTCAGTACTAAAAATACAGGTATTTTGTGCTTGGTCTTCTTTTAAGATATCGGCTTGTACAGTTCCACGAACTTGAGAAAGTGTCCAATCTTTAATTTCCTGATACACATTTGCGGGCAACACTTGATCACCAGTTACGCCTAAAAGCATGAGCCCAAGACCATCATTTCCTTCCGGCAATTCACCTTGGTATACGGGTTGCTCCTGTCCTTTTGCAGCAAAAATGTTTTTGATTTTTTCTTTAACTTCTTCTAATAAGCCATTTTTATGGATGTACAATTCACATTGCTGGTCAATTGCCGCATTCATAAAAAAGGAAAGCAACATGGGGGCAGGACCATTAATGGTCATTGAAACCGAAGTTTTTGCATCCGCTAGATTAAATCCACTATACAGTTTTTTTGCATCATCTAAACAGCAAATACTCACTCCTGAGTTGCCAATTTTTCCATAAATATCAGGACGGGTATGTGGGTCGCGGCCGTAGAGAGTAACCGAATCAAAAGCAGTAGACAAGCGCTTTGCGGGCATGCCCAAACTCACATAGTGAAAACGTTTGTTGGTGCGTTCGGGGCCCCCTTCACCGGCAAACATACGGGTTGGGTCTTCGCCCTCACGTTTAAAGGGATATATACCCGCAGTGTAAGGAAACTCACCAGGCACATTTTCCTGAAGCTGCCATTGCAACAAATCACCCCAACTTTCATATTTGGGCAAACCAATTTTTGCAATTTTTGAATGGCTCAAACTTTCAGTATGGTTGAGTACTTTAATTTCTTTATCACGCACTTTGTAGGTAAAGTATTCACCTGCATAATTGGCTTGTTTGGTATTCCACTGTTCCAAAATCTCAAGGCATTCGGCATCCAGCTGGCGCTTGAGTTTTTCATATTGTTCCTGTAGTTCAGACACCACAGCAGATTGCGAAATTCGTTCGTCTACAGCCATAATTACGCGAAAATAAATCATTGAAACCAAATACCTGCAACCAAATACACTTTCTGCTTGGAAATTGTAGTTAAAACCCTTAAAATCGCAGTTCCGCTTGAGAAACCATTATTATAACGCCCTTTTATTTTTTCCCCTTTGGGTGGTTTTGTCGTGCAACAATGTCACATCTGTATACAAGAAAGATTCAAGCACAAAAAACACACAACAGGATACCCTTTCCCAAACCAAAAACACTGCTATAAAAACTGGACTTGGGGAAACCATACTATTGCAAGCAGGGGAGTTTTTTGCTGATTTGCAGTATTTGGGTACCGACAACAATAAAAGCCTACTGATTTTCACAAGCGAAGACGGGAATCCCATAGAAATTCAGGCTCCCGCGTGGAGCAGGTCCGGAAATTTGCTGCTACAAAACAATGAAGAAATTCTGCTGACAAAAGGGACTTATTATGAACTCATTTACACCCATCATAATCGGGAAAAAAATCAAACAGACTCATTAAACTATTTGGTAGATATTGCACCTTACGGATTTGTTTTTAGCGATTTAAAACGATATTCGAGCAAATCTGCAGATGGATTTTATTGTCCCACAAAAGCACTTGGAAATTTTCGCGACGACATTACAGGAAACGTACTGGTGTGCAATAAAGGCAATACAATTCCAAGTTTTAATTTCATTCTCAGTGGAGATAACAACGAAAAAGAGACATACACTTTAGAGTGCCAAAAAATATCATCTAAGGTACTCCTTACTGTACTGCCCAAAGCAAAACAAAAAGCCATTTTTACATTTAAAGATGGGGAGTGGGTATGTTTAACCAACGGCGGATTGAGAAGGGTTTTTAGAATTTTGGAATATTAAAATATTCTTCATACAATTCCGTTATCATAAATATGAATGGACGGATTCGGATTCTGGCATTGCTCACTATTTCTTACACATTTACTTGTTGTTCAAGTGGAATATATCAGGACGTTAATGCCCATTTTTACTGTGTAAGTGGTAAATATAATAGAGAACTGCAGTTGTACATCAATGGAGAATTCCAATCAAGAATTCCGTTTAGCAATAAAAAATATGACTGCGATTCAGATTCTTTAATCAGCCATACATATAGCTACCATTTCAAACAAGGCACATATGAAATAAAGGCCCTCACTTTTAGTGGAGAATTGGTATCCTGGGGTATTCTAAAATTTACAAATGGTGACATGGAATTGATTGGAAAGGCAGGGGCAATGGACTCTAGGCAAAATGGCGACTGCCTTACAGTTGAAATTCAGTAATGATTATTCGAACTGTTTTATAGTACCATCAATTTGATACAATTTTCTGGCAATATCACTTTGTTTTTTTGCCCAAGAATCATACCTCCTATTATTTTCTGAAATTTCACTAAGATAGCGTGTACGTGTTGGTGGAATTACAAATATTTTCTCACTCATTTCATTGGTAGCATGAAAACCTGAATTTAAATCTGCACCTGTTTTTGAATGAATGGCATGCATCACACTCACATACAATTTGTTCATTCCGGGGTCATTAAATTGGCTGGCAATGGTTCCAAAAACGGGCATATCTTCTGGTTTTTTATCAAACAATTTGTGGTTGCGTTGAAATTGTTTTTGTACATCCCTTAAAGCATCCATGGCGCCACGTTTGTCAAATTTATTGAGGGCCACCAAATCTGCAAAATCCAGCATATCAATTTTCTCTAGTTGGGTTGCTGCGCCGTATTCAGGGGTCATAACATACAAGGACACATCGCAATGTGCGGTAATTTCTGTATCACTTTGTCCGATACCACTAGTTTCAACAATCACCAAATCAAAGCCAGCCACTTTCAGAATAGCGATAGCATCATCCACATGTGGGCTCAGAGCCAAATTGGCTTGACGTGTGGCCAGTGAACGCATATAAACCCTTGAATTGTTAATGCTGTTCATGCGAATTCTATCCCCCAATAACGCCCCTCCGGTTTTGCGTTTACTTGGATCTACAGAAACGATAGCCAAATTTTTCTCTGGAAAATCAAGCAGAAACCTGCGCACCAATTCATCTACCAAGCTACTTTTTCCGGCGCCTCCTGTACCTGTAATTCCCAATACCGGCACTTTAGAATTTCGCGATTTTTCGCGAATCCCATCAAGAATGGCTTTGTGTTTTTCTGGGAAATTTTCAGCGGCGCTAATCAATTTGGCCAAATCTACGGGATTTTTATGCCCTATTTTTTCAGCTTCATTGGCAAGCTCAGTGCCAGTGGGGTAGTCACTTTGTTTCACCA
>JADYZD010000291.1 GCA_020853295.1 Bacteroidia bacterium
ACATTTCGAGGTACAGTTTTTTAACGTTTTTCGTTAGATATGAATGGGATGTTAATTCATTTACCGTTGGGTTTGGGGTTCTGAATTTATTTAACAATGCTATAGCGCGCCTTTCTCGGATCCCAATTTTCTTTCCGAATTCTAAAAAATCATCGTATGCGTAAAAACCCAGTGATTGAAAACTCTCGGTGTCCGCATCATCTGCGAATAGCCCGTTTTTTAAAGCAAAAAAGGCTTCATCAGGAATGTGAATTCGTGTATTGATGAGATCATATGCCGGACTGAGAAGATAGTCGCCTGCCAGAGGCTGCTGGAGGGAAAAGTTTTTAAGGTGGGCATCTCCGTTGTTAAAAAGGTAATTGAACAATACGAGTTCAAAGAATTTCTCAATTTCAACTGGATATGCAGCCACATTTTGGCTCATTAGTTGGGCTATTTCTTCATAACTGCCTTCATTCTTGTAATCTTCTCCAAATAGCTCCTTTGTGCGGCCGAGAATGGAGGCAAAATCCTCTTGCGGTGTCTTAGAGCCATCTGCTGTGTAGTCAAATCTCTTTGTAATGTAGGCAGGTTCGCCATTTTTAAAGAATACCAAAGCACATGGAGCTGTGTTCAGTTTATAAGCCTGCCTGGCTATCTGCATGGTGAGGTGTTCATTTGCTGGCAATTCCGAAGCCCTCCCAAATGCTGGCCTGAATGGGATGGGTTTCAATATATAATGTCCCGGTTCTCCAGATTCGGTAAGACGAAGTTTGTTCTTTTCTAGGATTAATGATTGTTTGAATTGCGCACCACTGATAGAGATTTGCTTGCTGTTCTGCCTTAATTTTTCAGCAACTGTCTCGTCCATTTCAGGGGCATCGAAATCCAAAATATGGCTTACTTTTTTCCCACCAAACATTAGTTTTGAGCCAGTAGGACTATAAGTGTCAAATCCTTCGGCCAGGGTGCAAGGGCAATATTGCAGTTCCTTTTTTTTCACTTTTCTTCAATTGGTTTTAAGGTAATTGATCCTATCGAATCGGTACCAGCGGTAGCTATAAGTAGTCCCAGCACATCTTTTTCATCGATTTTTAGGTAACGGGATTGTATAGCGAGGTTTGCACCTTCTGCAACCATATTGCTGAAAACGGGAAAGAGAAATTTACTTTGATACATGGGATTTGATTTTGATAACTGAATACTGATAGCGGGTAAAGTTGGGTCAGCCAAATACCTTTCATTGTATTGGAAGGAATAGTGACGTTGGTTGTCTTCTATAAGCAACCCTGCCAGTATTCCGTTATTGTACACCTCTGCTTTTCTCACTTATTATTTCCTCCCCTTAATCTGTATTGTTAATTCCATGCCCAATACATCTGCTATTTTTCCAATAATTTCTATTGTTGGATTGGCTTGCCCTCGTTCTAGCTTATATATGGTGTTTGGGCTCACTTCCGCAAGTTCAGCCAGATTGGGCTGAGTGATTCGAAGTTGTTTCCTGCGCTTCTTAATGGTATCTCCTATTTCCTGAACTAACATTATAGTGTGATTATCCATACAAAAGTAGCGTATTTTTGGATAAAATCAAACAAAATCATACTATAGTGTGGTTTATTGTAAATTTCATCTCTCCGAGTGGATGAAAATATGTAAAATCACATTTTAATGTGGTATTTGGTCTCGGAATGCATTCGTTTACACCCTATTCAATTACCAATTTCTCAGAATAAATGATGGATTTGATTGAAGTATCGGTGGAAATTTCTGATACCGTTAATGCATAAACTCCACTTGGAATATACGAAATATTTACTGTTTGGATGACGCTATTTGTATATAAAATTCGGGCAATTTTGCCTTCCATGGTACAAATGGTAATTTCAATATTTAATTTTGATGGGTTGGATATAGTGATGTGACCCATCGAAGGGTTGGGGCTTACTATAATTGGTTTTTTAATAGCACCTGAAATGATATTTACCGGCTCAATAAATTCAAATAAGGCCGCATTTTCACCATTAGAAGCCTCGGCAGTAAATAGTACTTTATTGGGCAATATCATACAACTTTCTACTTGCAGTGGGCCATTGGTGGCTAAAGATTTTTGATAATTTGTAGCTGTTATTTTGCCATGAATAAATTTTCCGCGCCACAATGCAGGTGTGAGTTTTCCGTTAAATCCATAACCAACTAAAGCCAGCTCAGTGCCCTGAATTGAAGCACCTGTAACCCAAAAATTAAGTTGAATAGAATCGATTATTTCCGCAGGGAAATGGCCTTTTTTATTTGGAATTTTATAAATTCTACACAATGCATCTGCATAAGATTTGCTGAAGATATAAATGCTATCATCACCAGCTACCATGGCTTCGCAATCGTAAATGGTGAGGATATTTGCATTAAAATTGGTTTGTTTGGGGTAGAAAAAAGTAATGGTATCGCATACAATATTTTTACTGCCCAATTGAGATGTGTTGAAACGGAATATTTTTAAATTTTTCCGCACACCATCATTGTTACCAAAGTCTCCAATAAATACCTGACTGCTGTTTTGGGCAATTTCTTCCCAATCCTCATTGCCTGCATTTGCAAATGTTGTGGTGTCGGTAATTTGGCATTGGGTACTGTCAAATAAATATAAGGCAGCTGCATTTCCACCATCTGGCATGCACCAGATTTTCTGGTTCACTAAAATGCTACCTGAAACTTCGGGAATGGCCACCAAATCGCATATTTTGCGCACTTGCGCATGCAACATTGCACTAAAAAGCAAAAATGCTATGAGCAATCCATTTCTCATTTTTTATACACTACACTGCCATTGATATAGGTAGCAACCACCTTTACTTTGGGTATTTTGGCATCAGGCACGGTAATTAAATCGCTGTTG
>JADYZD010000292.1 GCA_020853295.1 Bacteroidia bacterium
ATCTCTAAAATATCCACGGCTATCTTCAATTCATAAGATGAATTGAAATTGCAATTAAAGAGATCAAATGGATGTTGGTTGGCTCACTCCGCTTCGCTGCGCAAAGACCTACCAAGGGGAGAATTCACCGAATTTAACAATTATTCCCCCATTTTATGTGTAAATTTACACATTTTCGGCACGAATACCTGCCGATGAACCTGCCTTATTCCGAAAACTCCTTCAACTCCTCCACATCATCCACCGTCTTGGGCAAATGCTTTTCCTTCCTCATTACCAAATAAACACCTACCAACGACAACAACAAGCCCACAAACATGTTCCAAGTTAAGCTCTCATTGTCGTACAAACCCCAACCCACCGCTACTATTGGAATAATAAATGTATTGGTGCTGGCCACCAAGGCTGTAGTGTGCTTTATGATAATGTTGAACAAAATCATACTTACTGCACTGCCCACTACCCCCAAAATGCATAAATACCCAAATGACTCCCAAGTCTGCTGTGGGTCTCGTTTCCAAGCATCCAACACTCCCGTAAATATGAGGATGAAGAAATATCCCATTCCCATAAAGAAAAATGGGTACGCTGTTTTTACCATGGGTGGCAAATGGTGCAGCCGGTGCTTTATTAAATTGATGTTGTAACCATACATTACCGCGGCTGAAACCACCAAAAACAAGGAAAGTGGATCAATATTTTGTACCTGACCCAAAACAAAGGAGTTGTACAAACCCGGGCCAAACAGAAATATAGAACCCAAAATACCCACCCAAACGCCCAACATTCCGTTGCGCGTAAACGTATCTGTAAACAAAAATACACCCACTAGCAAGGTAAACATGGGCGTAAATGCATTGAGAATGCCACTTAATCCGCTGGGAATGTGGTTTCCTGCATAGCTAAAGAAAAATGCAGGTATTCCATTGCCTATAAGGCCGCTTAAAAACAGGTTGATGTAATCTTTTTTGGAAATGAGCTTTTCTGCAGTAGCAATACCTGCTTCCATTTTATACGGTTTGAAAACACTGTAACGCAGTACCCAAGGCAACAATACCAAACCCGCTAAAAATTGCCTCCAACCCGCAACCTGTATGGGTTCAAATGCCAGTAAGCCCCGTTTTATAAGAATAAAAGAGCTTCCCCAAATGCAGCCCAACAAGAGAATGACCACTGCCGGAACCCATTTGTTTTTCATAGTGGGCAAAAATACTGCGCTTTTACCTTACATAAATTTACAGTTTTACAACACTTTTACTTCCATTGTATTGTTATAACATAGACCTTTGCCCTATGCCTCGCCTTATTGCATATTGTGTAATGTTTGTGTTCGCCTGCTCAACTGCAGTAAATGCACAAATTGTGAGTGAGGAACATGTGTGTGCAGAAAAGGCCCGCTTGCAGCAGCTTCTCAGTTTTCGCAGCAACAACACGGTATTTTACGGATATAACATACATTACAACCGCTGCTACTGGAAAGTAAACCCAAAGGTAAATGGTTACTTGATGGGCAAGGTATTTGCCGCTTTTGAAATGACCTCAACTGCCGATTCTATTGGGTTTGACCTGAAAGCAAGTATGCAGGTAGACAGTGTTTTTAGGGCGGGCAAGCGCATGCTATACAGCCGCAAGGGTGATGTGCTATATGTGCACAAACCCGGCAAATGGCAAGCAGGTACGTTTGACAGTGTTACCATTTATTATCAAGGCAACCCACAATTGGGTTCTGGATTTGGGTACTATGTGTGGGACAACCACCAAACTGGCCCGGTAATTCACACCTTAAGTGAACCCTACGGTGCTTGTTTTTGGTGGCCTTGCAAACAAACACTGGCAGATAAAATCGATTCCATTGACCTGTTTATATCTACAGTTCCTGATTTTAAAGCCGCCGGAAATGGAGTACTCATCAGCAGCGATTCTATAAACGACAGCACCCGCATCTTTCATTGGAAACACAGGTACCCCATTGCCACATATTTGGTGGCTTTTGCTACAACAAATTATAAGGAATTTACCAATTACGCCCATTTCAACAACCGCAGCGACTCATTGCCTGTGGTGAACTATGTTTTTCCCCAATTCTATACCACGGCTGCGGAAGAAGTGCCAGAAATATTGCCCATGCTCAGGCTGTTCGATAGCTTATTTGGTGAATATCCTTTTTTCAAAGAAAAATATGGGCATGCCCAATTTACCTGGGGCGGTGGCATGGAGCACCAAACCATGAGTTTTATGGTGGATTTCTCCTTTGGTTTAATGGCGCATGAGTTGGCTCACCAGTGGTTTGGTGATAAAGTAACTTGTGGCTCATGGTCGGATTTGTGGTTAAACGAGGGATTTGCCACCTATTGCACCGCTTTGTGCTATAAGTATTTGCGACCCAATGAATGGCTCACCCAAATGGAAAATATTCGCAGGGCTGCTACCAACCAACAGGATGGCAGTATTTTTATTCCGGATACCACTTCTGTAAGCCGGCTTTTTAATGGCAACCTTACTTATAATAAAGCGGCATTTGTACTGCACATGCTGCGCATAAAGTTGGGTGACAACGTGTTTTATGCTGCGCTAAGAAAATACCTGAACCAGCCCGGACAGAAATATGGTTTTGCTATAGAAAGTGATTTATTGGCTGTTATGGAAGCCGAAAGTGGTATGGATTTAAAACCATTTTTTCTTACTTGGATTAGGGGTGAGGGATATCCCAATCTACAAATCAATTGGAAACAAAGTGGTAGAAACTTAACGGTTACCATAGACCAAACACCTTCGCATCCTTCAGTTCCTTTTTTTAACTTGAACATTCCTTTGAGGTTTAGAAATAATATTCGCGATACCATTTTGTATTTCAACCCTAGCAGTATTTCTCAAACATTCCAGAAAATTTTGCCTTTTGCCGCCGACAGTGCTGAATTTGATCCTGAGGTAACAGTGCTCGCGAAAGCTTCACTGGGCGGCATCAATTTGGACAAAATAAATACGGGCAATTTTTCAATAGCACCCAATCCTATAGAACGGAATGAGCTGGTAATAAAATCCTATTTTAACATTGCAGAAAAAGTGGTGGTGTATAATATGGCGGGTCAAAAAGTATTTGAAACCCAGCCTGATTTTGTGCACACCGTAAACAGTGATATTCGGATCCATTCAGATAATTTAGGCAACGGAACTTATATCACTAGAGTCTATACAAAAAAGGGTGTAACTTCGTTAAAGTTTATTAGGTTGTGATAAACGCGTACATAAAATGCTAAAATTTAAAAACATGAATACGACTAAAGGTTTGGTGCTGTTGGCAGTGATGTTGCCTGTAATGGCAATGAGTTGTAAAAAACCGGTAACTCCCGATGATCCAAAAGATACATCCAAAGGAATTACTTTGCAATTTGAAAGTAAGTTTGATGGCACTCCCATTGAATATACCACCGGTGTGTATACCCGATCAAACAATGAGGTGATGTTGTTTACCAACTGGGCCATGATTTTGAGCCATGTTTCTTTGGTAAAAACCGACAATACCAAAGTTCAACTGGGTGATGGGTATTTATTCATTGATTTTGCAGGCAAAAAAACCAAATACAATTTCCCTACAAGTCCTGCGGGCGACTATAAAGGCATCAGTTTTAAATTGGGTTTGGATTCTTTAATAAACCACGGTGACCCTGCAGCCTGGCCAGGTGATCACCCGCTAAATGGCAATTACACAGGATTGCATTGGGGTTGGTCTACTGGTTACATTTTTCAAGCCATAGATGGACGGTACAAAAAACAAGCTAGCGATGCCGATTGGTTGGGACTTTCGCTACATACTGCTACCGATATTTTTCCCAAAGATTTTATGTTGCCATTAAACTTTAGTTTGAGTGAAAATGGGCACAAAACAGCCACCATTGAGGGTTGGGCAGATGAGTATTTTAAAAATCCAACACTTATTAGTTTTGTTACTGATGGTTCTTTTTCGCATTCTGTAGGTGCATCAGAAATTTCCTTGATGCAAGCAATTATGGGAAATAGCGATGATGTGTTTAAGCTTACACAAGTAAAATGAAACCGCTGAAGTCCATACTGCTGGTCTCTTTAATGGCAATGGCCTTAATCACTTCCTGCCGCAAAGATCCTGTAATCACTACGGACACAAAGCCCAAGGTTACTTTAATTGATCCAAAAACCATTTTCCCCGCTAATTTTGGGGTACCCACACTCCCAGCCGACAACCCACTTACCGAGGAGGGGGTTTATCTGGGCCGCATGTTGTTTTATGA
>JADYZD010000293.1 GCA_020853295.1 Bacteroidia bacterium
CCTCTTGTTATTTCTTTAGTGCAAACATAGATTCTTGGGTTTTGTTGTCCTCTTTTATTTCTATAGCTGTAGTTTTCTTTATGGTGCTTTGGTGGAATAGGGCTATGCTTGAAGCAACAAAAGGCAGCAAAATCAATGCTTTTATTGCCCTGTTTTATGCAGCATTTTCAGCGGCCTTAATGGTAGGTGTAAACAGCATCAGTGGGTCAGCCTGGTGGTTTTTTACTTTTACCTTGCTACCCCTTTGTATGTTTATAGCGGTACAGGGTGTTATTGCTGAAAAGTTCAATCCTTTAATGGCGGTTGCAGAAGGCATAAAACTTATGTTTTCTTTTATAGGAAAGTATTTGGGCAATGTAATTATTGGCATGCTTTTATACTTTATTTTTATGTTTGGATTGCTGTACTTAATTGCCATTTTGGTTACCCTCACCATGCAGTTTCATGGTATGGATTTTTTATCCTTACAAATGATGTATTTTTTCCTAAAATTTAATTATTTTATTTTACCCGTTTTGTTGGCCTTGTGCTCTTATATCTCTTTCATGCTGTCCCTTTCATTGTTTGAAGCAAATACTGGAAAAAGCCTGTATAAAAGAATGTCTGAAATTAAATTTAAACGTGAATTTTATGGCATAGAATCGGAATGAAAAGGTTTTTTTTCATATTGTTTTTCATGCCCATTTTTCTAATGGCACAAGATGAGGCACCTGTAGAGGTTCCGCCATCCGATTATGGCCAAGAATATCAACAGCCTGTAAGAAGAATTAGCGATCAGGAAGCATATGAAAGTACTGCTCCCGAAGGGGTAAAAGTAGACGAAGAAAGCATTAAAGCAGATGCCGAAAAATTAAATTTTGATGAGCTTGTAGAACCTCCAAAACAAGAAAAGAAAAGCGAAAAATCAACCTCTGAAAACAGGCAGAATAGGCAGCAATTTCCTAAGGAGAGGGCAGAAAAAAAGATTACAACCAGCTCCGGTAATGGGGTATTTGTTGTGGTATTCATCATTTTGGCTGTGGTATTGGTGGGCCTGCTATTCTTGCTATCTAAAAACAATGCTATAGTTACTCAAGCCCAATTGGATTATACCATAACAGATGTAATAGATGCCAATAGGCTGCGGAATTTAAAACCCACACAAGAATTTGAGGCTGCAATGGCCAAAGGCGAATACAGGCAAGCAATACGGGTGCTTTTTTTAAACAACCTGCGTTTGTGCATGGAAAAGGGTTGGATTGAACCTGCTGCACAAAAAACCAATATGGATTATGTGCGGGAATTAAGTGGTAAAGAAATTCAAGGCGATGCACAAAAAACCACTTCCATTTTTGAATATGTGTGGTATGGAAATGCCCCTTTGAATAATGTGATTTTTGCAGAATACAGAATACAGTTTGATCAGTTGTTTCACCGAATTCAATCCATGAAATGAAAAACAACAACTGGATTATTGCCCTCATTATTACAGCATTTGGTGTAGGATTATTGTATTTCTTCCTAAATAATGATAAAAAAACCAAACACAATTGGAACCGCACCCTTGCCATAGAAAATAAAGAACCCTACGATTTGTCGGTCTTCTATGCAGCTTTGCGCAGAACCTATGGTCACCAATATGAGGTGTCGGATGTGGGGGATACGGTGGGCAGTGTGGTGCGCAAACTCAGCAATAGGTCTGGCACTGGTATTTATTTTTTTGCTGGACCCCGATTGTATTTTACTGAAAAAGATGCCAATGATTTGGCAGATTTTATTTTCGATGGTGGCAATGCATTTATCAGTGTCGAAAATATTCCCTCAAGCCTTTTAGAAGCCATACCTGTATTAAAAAATTATTCTGTTAATGCCGACTTTATGGACTCGGCTTTTGTGCAGTTTACCAATATATCCTTGCCCCAAACGCAATTTGTTTTTGTACATAAGGTTAAAAATATTCCAACCCCGGGAGAGTGGCAGTGGTTTAGAACCGATGGTCCAGCAATTATGACAAATGGCACTTGGGACAGGTTTCAATCAAACGACAATGTGGTGGTTATTTCCAATATTGAACAAAAGAAACCCGATTTTATTTCTGTAAAATATGGAGATGGACAATTGTTTCTCCAATTAAATCCTGTTTTTTTTAGCAATTTAAATTTGAAAACAGAAACTGGGAGAAAGTACCTTAGTGCTATGCTTTTGCATTTGCCCAAAGATGAGTTGGTTTTTCACAAATCGGCGGCTATGCCCAGATCTATGGCACAATCTGGTTTTAAAAACCGTTCTGTTTTTGCATTTATACACCAGCACAAATCGTTAAATTATGCCTGGTGGATTTTGCTTGCAGGTACAGGTTTGTTTTTGGTAATTGGTGGAAAAAGAAAACAGCGCAGCATTCCAGTAATTGCGGCGCCAGTAAACAACACCATGGGCTTGGTGGATACTGTGGGTGCATTTTATTTTAAAGAAAAAAACCACCCCAATATGTATAAGAAGGAATGGTTGCAACTGCAAAACTTTGTGCGTGTGCATTTTAGAATTCAGCTAGAGGCTGATGCAGGGGTTGCAGTTCGGTTGGCCGAAAAGTCGGGTGTATCTGAAAAGGTGATTCAGGATATATTGGATATGCACAAATTGAATGAACACAATTTTAATATGACCGCAAAAGAATTGTTGCAATGCAGCAAAATCATCAATAAATTTTATTTAGAATATCACAATAAATATGGAAAATAACGAATTGGAAGAAAACACCACCCCCATTCCCGCTGTTGTGGAACCTTCCCATCCAGTTTTGGATTTGGAACCTCTTACATCTGCAGTTGCTGCAGTAAGGAAAAGTGTGTCTCAGTATCTTGTGGGACAGGAACATTTGGTTGAAATGATGATGGTGGGCCTTTTTTGCAATGGGCATGTGCTTATTGAGGGTGTGCCAGGCATTGCAAAAACCACAGCAGCAAAGTTGCTCGCCGCTTCACTAGATTTGAATTTTGGACGTGTTCAATTTACGCCAGATTTAATGCCGG
Organism: Bacteroidia bacterium; assembly: GCA_020853295.1. GTDB lineage: Bacteria > Bacteroidota > Bacteroidia > NS11-12g > UBA955 > JAGXTF01. The sequence goes on from JADYZD010000293.1 coordinate 3,009, forward strand.
CCGATGTAACGGGTACTTCAATGTTCAGCCTAAAAACCAATGAATTTGAGTTTAAAAAGGGCCCAATTTTCGCCAATATTGTGCTTATTGACGAAATCAACCGTTCTCCAGCAAAAACCCAAGCGGCTTTGTTTGAGGTTATGGAAGAGGGTCAGGTTACAGTGGATGGTACAACACATCCCATTCCGCAGCCCTTTATGGTTTTGGCCACCCAAAACCCTATAGAACAA
>JADYZD010000294.1 GCA_020853295.1 Bacteroidia bacterium
CGTTCTGAAAAACCGGGTATTTTATTGGTGGGTTTCTCTTCTAAATCCCCAATATCCAGTAACATTACAACCAATTTGTGCCGTTTTACCGACCAGTAATTGGGACCATTGGTAACCTTAATATCCAGTATTTCCATTGTAAATCTTTATTGTGGGTTGCAATATAGAAAGAATGTGGCTTCAAAAAACAGAACGGTTTAAAAACCATTTGAATTTTTAACTAGGCCTTAATTCATAAATGTGAACGGAATGTGTTTTAATTCTTATTAGTTGATTTTGTTATAATTTACCTTTGTGCTCTTAATTCATGCAGCCACAAGGAATATTAATCCCAATTGGAGGTGCCGAGGACAAAGGCACTGATCTTGAAGCGGGAATCATTGAAAGAAACCGTTTGGTGTTTTTTGAACTGGGAATATTAAAGAGCATTACCGATTTTCTGCCCTCTCCGGATTCAAAAATTGAAGTAATTACCACTGCTTCTTCAATTCCAGATGAAGTGGCTGAAAATTATATTTCTGCTTTTAGCAAACTGGGATGCACCAATGTAGGCCATATGCGTATTCGAAATAGAGAAGATGTGGCTACTTTTGAGGAACGCCTGTTGCATTGCGATGCATTGATGTTTTCTGGTGGCAATCAATTAAGGCTTTCTTCCATTTTTGGCGGAACCCCATTCCTGAATATTGTAAAACGCCGGTATGCCGAAGAACATTTTGTTGTGGCGGGAACCAGTGCTGGGGCCATGGCCATGAGCAACAATATGATTTATGAGGGGAATGCTGGTAGGGCCCATTTGAAAGGTGAGGTAAGAATGACATCTGGCCTGGGGTTTATAGATGGGGTAATTATCGACTCACATTTTGACAAACGGGGCCGTTTTAGCCGGTTGGCGCAGGCCGTAGCGGCAAATCCAGGAGCTATTGGTATTGGCTTGGGAGAAGATACGGGTGTTATTGTGCGCAATGGTGATGAGATAGAGGCCATAGGCAGTGGCGCTGTTACCATTATTGACGGCAGAAAAATACTTTACAACAATATTGCTGATATTGAATTTGGTACACCAATTTCAGTAGAAAATATCATCGTACATATATTAAGTAAGGGCAACACATACAACTTTACTACCCATACTTTCAGCGAAGGAAATGCTTTGGTAGTAACTGATTCAGATAGCCGTGAATAATTATTTGTAGATCAATACCTCTTCGTTGGAATTGTTGGCCCAACCTCTGTACATGCCTTCTGAATTAAATGGTAGCTCTATGTGCCCTTGATGGTCAACCGCTATTAGGCCGCCTTCTCCACCCATTTTTACCAATTTTTCCATTACCACCAAATCGCAAGCTTGTTTTAGGGTAAGGCCTTTGTATTCCATCAAGCAACTGATATCATAGGCAACTACAGCGCGCAAAAAGAATTCCCCATGGCCAGTGCAACTGATCGCACAAGTATGATTGTTGGCATACGTTCCAGAGCCGATTACAGGAGTGTCGCCAATTCTGCCCCATTTTTTGTTGGTCATTCCACCAGTGCTTGTTGCTGCAGCCAAATTTCCAGCACTATCCATAGCTACAGCGCCCACTGTTCCGAATTTTTTTTCTGAATGGTCCAATTGAATGCTGTTGCTGGCAACTGCTTCTTGCCACTGCTCAAACCTGAATTGGTCGTAGAAGTAATCATTGGATTCAGCCACCGCACCATGTTCCATTGCGAATTTTTCTGCACCTGCGCCGGATAGCAGCACATGTTCACTTCTTTCCATCACCCACCTTGCTGCCTGTACTGGGTTTTTAAGGCTTTGTACGCAAGTTACTGCCCCAGCCATAAGGTTTGAGCCATCCATGATGCTTGCATCCATTTCATGGCCTCCTTGGTGATTGAAAACTGCACCTTTACCTGCATTAAATAATGGATTGTTCTCTAAAGCAATAACAGCCGTTTCTACAGCATCTAAAGCAGAGCCACCGGCAGATAAAATGGATTTTCCGGCAGAGATAGCGTGTGACAATCCAGAAAGATAGGCCGCTTCCTTCGCTGGAGTGAGTAAATTCCTTGTTATGGTACCTGCACCGCCATGTATGGCAAGCGAAAACTGTTGAGACATGCCGCGAATTAAATCAATAATTGTGGCTTGGCTGAAAAAAGAAGCGCCCGCAACTGAAAGTTGCGGGCGCTTGATATCGTTTTAAAAATTTTTTAACGTGTTACAAATACTTTGCGCACTTCGCGGTAACCGTCTCCGGTGATTTCAATAAAGTACATTCCTGATGCCAATTTCTCTGCAGAAATGGTTTGGAAAATACTTCCGCTATGCTCAGTGCCTGTTGCTGCGCTGTAAATAATTGCTCCTGTTGAAGATTTCAAACTGATGGTGTAATCTGTGCTTGGAGCAAGTGTTGCTTTAACATTGAATACAGAGTTACTTGGGTTTGGATACACCTGCAAGCTGGTAGTGTTTTCCAATCTGTTAAACAATACCAAATTTTGGCTGTAAGCAACATGGCCGTCTTGTTCCGTGCAGCGAATGCGGTAGTACACTTTGTCGGTGGTTTTTTCACGAACACCTAGGTCTGTGAATGTGTAACCCAATTTGCCAAATGCATTGCCATTCTCGGCTTTGCCTTTAACCGTGCCAACTGGAGCAAAAATTCCTCCATCTATGCTGCGTTCGATGGTGTAAACAGATCCATAAGTCTCTTCTGCCACTGTCCATGAAACATCGCTGTTTTGTTGGTTCCAAACCGCACGAGCATCTACAAATTTCACTGGCAATGGAGCCGCAGAAACATTGATAGAACCAATAGTGAAGAATCCACTGCCCACAGCAAAGTTGTAATCAAATTCAACAATGCCTGTACCATTGTTGTAGGCACTTGGTGAAATAGATAACGCACCTGTTGCAAAAGTTGCATCTGCATCTACAAGCAAGCGTACATATTGCAAATCGTTAGTACCTTGACCACTGGTGCCTTCAACACCACTCATGTCAAATAACAATTTCAAGGTACCAACTGTGCCGGTTTCTGTATTTGCCCAAATCCTAGCTACACGAGCCATGATGTTTTCATTGGCAGATAAACCAGGGTTAAATGCTGTTCCAACGTCGGTAACTCCAGTGCTGTTCATTGGCAAGCTATCGTGCCCAGCAACGAAGAAGCTGTTGTCGGCGGCGAAAGTATTTGAATTTGAAGCATTGTTGGTTGAAACATTGCCATTTCCAACGGTAAGAATAGAACCTGGGTTCACACTCTTACTTTGACGTTGGTCTAGCGCTGAAACATCATCGCGGCCAATGCCTAAGATGTCGTTGTTATAAGTGCTAAGGCTTCCAGCTGAATTGTAAAGAACAGTTCCTGAAGAGTTTACATAATCCTGAGCAACAGCCTGATCAAGCGTTACACCATATTTAATGGCCAAATAACTGTTGATTCTTAACAATTCAGAGGTAGTAGGATATTGTCCGTAAACAATCAACTCAGCAAATTCACCAATCAAACCGCCTGTAGCATTTGACTGATGTCGGCCAAGACGAATTGCTGGTGGAACCAAGGAATTTGAATTGCTAGGTGCTGTAACTTTTACACCACCGTTTAATGCATGACCAAATTCAGAATTGAACACCCTGTGCTGCTCAGACATCATTACCATATTTACTGGCAAACTAGCAGTACCCACAGTTCCAATGCCGGTTCCATTGTCGTACCTGAACTGATGTGCCAAGCTGTTTGACCCTATGAATTTCAAATCCACCAATTCGTTGGTTGGAGTTTGTCTGTCTAAGATATAAGAGCCCAATCCGTCAGTACTAGAACCATTGTTAATAGTAGTTGGCATAAATACTGCGAAATAGGTATAGTTTTGAGTTCCACCGATTCCAAGAGCAGTAGTTAAGTCCATATACTGGCTACCATTAAATCCAAGTGTTGGGTTAAAGTTGATAGAGTTTACCAATGTGGGTTTCAATGAATTGGTAGTTTGGCTAAATACTTTGCCTGAATAAGCATCATTCCATTGTTGAACCAATTGGCCAGCGGTAGCAGGAGTTACCCCATTGTCGGTATAAGCAGCCAAATTGCCTTTGGTCCACAAACTCAAGTCAGTAGAAACTCCGCCAGGACTTGGGGCTTGACCCATACCTGTAACCGCGTAGTTGTATATTGCCTCGTCACAATCATCACTGTTAACGGTGATGATCGCATTTCTAGCAGAACCATATGCACCAGGAGTAAAGGTAACTGTAAAGGTTTGAGAACCTGCAGCAGCAACACTAGAAGGTGCGCCAGTCACCACAAAGTCTGAAGCATTTGTACCAGAAACCACAATGCTGCTGATGTTTAGAACAGAAGCACCACTGTTGGTAATGGTAAACACCCTAGCCAATGATGGGAAAACAGTTCCAAAATCAGTATGGTCTGCAGTGGTTGGAATCAAGTCACCATCTGCAATAGAAACTGCATTGCCTGTAATGTCAATTTCAGGTGCAGAATATGGAGAGCAGCTGGTGCCAGTAACTACACCACCTGGAGTGGTCCAGTTAGAACCCACGCCGGTAGATGCCATATTGGTAAGTGTACCACTTATTGCGTTACCGCTGGCATCTGTAGCTGCAGTAATTGCCACGTTGTTGCCATTTGCAACACCTTGGTTCATATGATAATTTACCATAAGGTTTGTACCAGTTGTAGGAATTTCGCAATCTTTATGAGCTACGATTTCACCAGCACATAGGTAGCGGTTCCAAATGCGCACTTCGTCGATGTTTCCTTTAAAGAATTCATTTGGACTTCCAGCAGCATAAGCTCCAATTTGGCAGTTGCCAGATGTATTGATGTTCGCAGCAATTGGTCCAGCAGCAGTTGTGCCAGAGCCATAATCCACACCGTCTACATAAACGTGCATTCCAGCAAGGGTATTGCTACCATCATAAGTAGCAGCTACATGGTGCCAGTTGCCATCACGCAAGTCAGAAGCATAATTACTGAAAATCCACAATGCATCATTAGCACCATAGTTACCAATTAGATAAAATTCAAGTCGACCATTGCGGCCGCCTGTAACACCCAATTGCAAACCATAGCCATTGAATGAACCATCAATTTTGCTCACAATTTGTTCATCAGCACCGGTTCCTGAAGCATCGGCTTTTATCCAAGCTTCAATAGAAATTTGAGATGTTTTGGTGAATGTAATGGCTGATGGATTGCCCATATTTACATAGTCATTGGTTCCATCCAAATTCAAGGCAGCAGCAGTATCAGCACTTCCTTGGATATCAAAGTTGAAAGCAGCTTCATCGCAATCATCGCTGTTAATAGTAACAGTGGCAACTTTGGTTCCAATGGTGGTAGGAGCAAAGGTTGCTGTAAATGTAGCCGAGTTGCCAGGAGCAATAGGAGAAGCAGGAGTTAATGTACCCAAAGTGAATGATGAAGCACCTGTGCCGCTAAGCGCAATGCTAGAAACGTTTAGGTCATTGGCACCAGAGTTGGTGATTGTAAAGGTTCTAACAGAAGCCCCCGTGGTGCTAATGTTTCCAAATTCGGTATGGTCTGCAGTTGCAGGTGTAATATCACCATCGGCTATTGCAACAGCATTTCCAGTAACATCAATTTCAGGAACTGAGAAAGAACCACAGCTTGTGCCTGTAACCACACCGCCAGGTGTAATCCAGTTGGATGTTTGTGAGCTTAAACCAAAGCCACTCAAAGTTCCAGTATTGCCATTTCCTGTAGCATCAGTAGCTGTAGTAATTCCAGCGTTGTTACCGCCAGCCACACCTTGATTCATATGGTAATTGGCCAAAAGTCCACTACCTGTAGTTGGAATTTCACAATTCATATGTGCCGCAATTTCTGCTTGGCACAATGCACGATTCCAAACGCGCACTTCATCAATGTTACCATCCCAAACATAACTTGAAATATAAGCACCAATTTGAGTGCTGCCACCAGCTACTGAAGGCATGGTGCCTGATGCTACCAATGTTCCATTTTTATACAGACTTCCTATTGAAGTTGTTGCATCATAAGTAACAGCAACGTGCACCCAAGTTCCAACGGACATTGTCACAGGGTCTTGAATTTGAGCAGAACCTGAGAATTGGTTTGCTGCAGAAAGTTTTCCGCCTGTTAACCAGAATGGTTCATTGCTGCTTGAAAGAATGTTGTTGTCACCACTTGAAGTGTTGCTTCTGTAAATCCAAGCTTCTTTGGTATAAGAAGAGCCTGAAGAAATTACATTTCCTATAGTAACAAAATCATTTGCGCCATCAAAATTCAATGATGCCGCAGTATCAGCACTGCCTTGGATATTGAAGTTGTATACAGCTTCATCGCAGTCGTCATTGTTTATTGTAACTGTGGCTACTTTGGTACCAATGGTGGTAGGAGCAAAGGTTGCAGTAAATGTAGCTGAATTGCCTGGAGCTATTGGTGAAGAAGGGGATAGTGAACCTAAAGTAAATGAAGAAGCACCTGTGCCAGTTAAGGTCATGCTGGAAATGTTTAAATCCGCAGAACCAGAATTGGTTATGGTAAATGTTCTAACAGAAGCACCTGTGGTACTAATGTTGCCAAAATCAGTATGGTCAGCGGTAGCAGGGGTTATATCTCCATCAGTTATGGCAACAGCGTTTCCTGTAACATCAATTTCAGGCTGTGGATCAGGTGTAGTTCCGGTTACACCGCTTCCTGGTTCAACCCAGTTAGATGTGCTACCTGTTAACGCCATATTGTTTAAAGGACCATCATTTGAATTGGAGGTAAGGTCGTAAAGTGTATCTTCTGTAGAATTGCTGCCTGATGCAATACCTTGGTCGAATGTGTAATAAGAAAGCAAACCACTTTCATTACCAACTAGGTAATGGTTGTATACAGATTTGATTTGTGCGCAGGTTCTTTCATAATTCCAAATGCGCACCTCGTCAATTGTAGAGTTGCTATAGCCTTGTCCATCATCAATCCACCCACCAATAGTAAGTACTTTGCTCGAGTTATTGTTAATGGTACCTGTAGTAGTAGAGCTGGCAACCAAATTGCCATTAATGTACATTTTGTGTGAACCAGAAGAATAGGTAATGGCAATATGGTTCCAAACATCATCACCTGCAGCAAGCGTGCTTGTAAGTGCAGTTGTATTGTACAAGTAAGGATTCCAAATAATTTTAGCTGTTGCAGGGTTGCTGCCATTCAATGCAATAAGTTGGTTGGTAAACACTCCATTGCTCTGTCTGGCCAAAACAGCACCCCATTGGTTGCCGTAGCCTTTATCTTGTGTGCCTTTCCATTTCACCCACATTTCTATGGTTCCGGCTTGAAGGTTGTTTAATCCACCACCACCAGCAATGCTTACATAGTCATTGGTGCCGTCGAAGTTTAATGCTTCCGCAGGTGTTACAAAGTTGCTACCACCTGTGGAATTGGATAATGCAAATGGGCTAAAAGTTGTAAAGTTAATTGTAGAAGTAATGCTTCCGGTTGTAACGGCTGTGCCAGTTCCACCAATATTCACCCAGCTTCCGCTGCCATTTCCTTTAACCATTCTAAGGTCAGTAGGATCGGTAATGCCATCATCACCATCATAAAAACCTTGAACGCTTGCAGAAGTTAAGTTGCCTGTAGCCGAACGGTCAAGCTGCCAATATCTAGTAGGCGATACATTATCAATACCAGAAGGCATTGTTAAGCCCAATGCTTGTGCACTGGATGCAATAACTTCACCTGTATAATCATAATTTGTAGCTGCTGAATGGGTAACGTTCAAATACAATTGACGGTAATCTCCAGCAGCACCAATTGGGAAAAACACATTGTTGCTCGCACCATTAAATGCAATCATGCGCACCAATGGACCATTTACATAAGAACCGGCATTACCGCCTGTAACCGCTACATTTCTGTCAATTCTCATTAAATTGGTTGAAGTACTATTGATAAGGCCATTTGCAAATTGAATTCCTTGTCCAGAAGCATCTAATGTGCACACAGATTGAAGTGTAACATCATTACTGCTCTTATCAACTACAATGGAACCATTAAACAAGTTGGTAGCACCTGTCAAGTCAAAAGTTTGAGCAGCACCGCCTACAAACAACAATTTGCCATTTCCACCATCAAAAGTAGAGGCAACAACTACATTACCGGCAGCGGCAATCATGGCGTTGCAAATACCATTGGTATATGTCAGGTTATTGCTGGCATCAATAGTATCACCAGCGGCATTTACAAATATTGGATTAATTCCACAGCTTGGTGTACCATTCAATTCAAAATTGTAAAATACAGTGCTGTTTAAAACATCTGTTGTAAAGGTAAGTTGAGTACATGCGGGTTGGTTAGGGTTTAATGCCACCAAACCATTATTATGACTAAATACACCACCAATATGGTTGAACAAGGTTTGGTTTGCAGTCCAAACACCACCAATATTTAATGTTGCACTTGGAGCAATAAACCTACCGTTTACTAACCTAAGAGCCTGGATGGATAGGTCTGTTGTACCTGAAGCAGGTTCCAACCTTCCAGTTGGTTTATCAACTATCAATTGGCAAGTTCTAGCTCCACCTGTTGGGAATGTGTATTGTTGAAGACCATTGCCATCAGCAATAAGCATTCCTGTACCACCATCAGCAGTAGTGGCAATAATCAGATCGTTACCAAAACTCAATTTGCCAGAGAAAATACCATCGGTATGCGTTGTGTTGTGCCTGGCATCTAATGTGTCGCCAGCCCCTGTAGTAATAATTGGGTTGATACCACAACTTGGTGTACCTTTTAATTCAAGGTCATAAAATTGGGTATGGGTTAACACATCAGCGGTAAAAGTTAACTGTGTGCAAGCGGGTTGGTTGGGGTTTAATACCACCAAACCAGTATTGTGACTGAATACCCCACCAATGTGATTGAACAAGGTTTGACTTGTAGTCCAAGTTCCACCAATATTTAAGGTGCCAGTAGGAGATACAAACCTGCCATCAACAATAGCAAGTGCTTGAATAGAAAGATCTGTTGTGCCAGTAGCAGGCTCCAATCTTCCCGAAGGTTTATCAACGATCAATTGGCAAGTTCTTGCTCCACCCGTTGGGAATGTGTATTGTTGAAGACCATTTCCATCAGCAATGAGCATACCTGTACCGCCATCAGCAGTAGTTGCAATAACCAGATCGTTACCAAAACTCAATTTGCCTGAGAAAATACCATCGGTATGAGTGGCATTGTTTCTTGCATCTAAAGTATCGCCAGCACCAGTAGTAATAATAGGGTTGATACCACAACTTGGTGTACCTTTTAATTCAAGGTTATAAAATTGGGTATGGGTTAACACATCAGCAGCAAAAGTTAGCTGTGTGCAAGCGGGTTGGTTGGGGTTTAACACTACCAAACCAGTATTGTGACTGAAAACACCTCCAATATGGTTGAACAAGGTTTGACTTGAAGTCCAAGTACCACCAATATTTAAGGTGCCAGTAGGAGCTACAAACCTGCCATCAACAATAGCAAGTGCTTGAATAGAAAGATCTGTTGTGCCAGTAGCAGGCTCCAATCTTCCCGAAGGTTTGTCAACGATCAATTGGCAAGTTCTAGCTCCACCTGTTGGGAATGTGTATTGTTGAAGACCATTTCCATCAGCAATGAGCATACCGGTACCGCCATCAGCAGTAGTTGCAATAACCAGGTCGTTACCAAAACTCACTTTGCCTTGGAAAATTCCATCGGTATGAGTAGCATTGTGTCTGGCATCTAAAGTATCGCCAGCACCAGTAGTAATAATAGGGTTGATACCACAACTTGGTGTACCTTTTAATTCAAGGTCATAAAATTGGGTATTGTTTAACACATCAGCGGTAAAAGTTAGCTGTGTGCAAGCGGGTTGGTTGGGGTTTAACACCACCAATCCAGTATTGTGACTGAAAACACCACCAATGTGATTGAACAAGGTTTGACTTGTAGTCCAAGTACCACCAATATTTAAGGTGCCAGATGGAGCTACAAAGCGGCCTGATTGTATAGTAAGGCTTTGAATGGAAAGATCGGTGGTGCCAGAAGCAGGCTCTAATCTGCTAGAAGCTTTGTTTACTACCAATTGGCAGGTTCTTGATCCACCAGTTGGGAATGTGTATTGTTGAACACCAGTTCCATCAGCAGTAATAATTCCTGTGCCTCCATCGGCCGCAGCAGCAACAAATAAATCACCTTCAAAACTTACATTTCCAGAGAAAACTCCATCTGTATGTGTAAAGTCATTGACAAGGTTTAATTCATCGCCACTGGCTGTAGTAACGATTGGATTGATACCGCAACTAGGTGTAGCTTTAATTTCAACGCTGTTGAATAATGTTGCTGAAATAACATCAGCAGTAAATGTTAGTTGGGTACATGCAGGTTGGAAGGGGTTTAACACAACAGTACCACTGTTGTGCGTAAATGTACCAGCACTATGAGAGAATATAGTTTGACTGGTGGTTAATGTTCCACCAATATTTAAAATGCCTGAAGGCGCTACAAAAGTACCAGCTTGTAAAGTAAATCCTTGGCAAAACAGGTCTGTAGTTCCAGAAGCTTGAGAAAAAGTACCCGAAGATTTATTTACGTTAATTTTACATGTACGTCCACCAGTATTGTAAGCAAAAGTTTGAGTTCCAGTTCCTAAAACCTCAATTGTTCCTGTGCCACCATCAGCAGTGGCTGCAACAGCTAGGTTTGTATTAAAACCAAACGAGCCATTTAACAATCCGTCAGTATGAGAAAAATTGTTCGCTGCGGTCATTTGATCACCAGCAGCAGTGGTTACAATTGCATTAATACCACAACTAGGAGTTGCATTGATATTGATATCGTAAAAAATGGTACCAGATATTATATCAACGGTATAAGTTAATTGTGAGCATCCGGGTTGATTTGGATTTAAGGTAACCAAACCATTGTTGTGGTTAAAAGTACCTGCACTGTGTGTGAAAAGGGTTTGACTTGCACTTCTTGCACCTGTAATTGACAAATTACCTGAAGTTGAAGTAAATGCACCGCCGCTTAAACCAAAAGTACCCGTGCTGTTGATGGTAATGTTAGAAGAGCTTCCAGTAAAAGTACCAGAACTCTGAGCAAATCCAGCAGAACCGATAGTAACTGTAAATGCATTTTGAGCAACTGTCCCGCTATATCCAGTAATTTGGAAACCCTGTACATTCACATTTGCATCTACATTACAGTTGCCATTGAGTCCACTTGCGCCATCAAAAATGGCCACATCTGCTGCACCAGGAACGGAGGCACCTGAGGTACCGCCAGAACTGGCAGACCAGTTTGATGTGTTGTTCCAGTTACTTGTAGATGAGCTCACCCAGTAGCGGTTGGCCGCATTTAAGGTGTTGGTAGCAAAAGCGCTAAGAAGCATCATTACAGCAACTGCCGTTAGCCGTAACGATTTAAAGTTTGTTTTTTTCAAGAGAGTAGGTTTTTGGGGGATATTATTTAGAATCATAGGTAGATTTTTTCATGAGGTTAGGTGATACGGGGGCGCAAATCCTGCCATTTGTCCTCCGTGATTGATTTGAATTGGGCATAATTCCTGTAAACACTATTAAGATTTAGCGTCAAAGATGTTAATAAATCCACAGTTTTCAAAATTAAATTTTTGATTTAGAAATTAAATTATTGATTTTCAATAATTTATGCGGATAAAAAAGCAGGAGACGTGTTGTAAAAATGTGAATAAGTCAATTTCGAGATCAATTTCGTAAATCCAAACTAAGGTTTGGTAAGTTATCTGGCCCAAAACCAACCTGTTGGTAGGTTACTGCACCGTAGATGCTTTGCTGGCAGCCCTTTTGCGGTCGTTTTCATCCAAGTGGATTTTGCGAATACGCAAACTCTCGGGCGTAACTTCCACATATTCATCTTCTTGAATATACTCCATTGCTGCTTCCAAAGTGAATTCAACTGGAGGCGCCAATACGGTATTGTCGTCTTTTCCAGCTGCACGGAAATTGGTCATTTGCTTGGCCAGACTGATGTTTACCACCAAGTCGCCCGGTTTGATGTGCTCTCCAATTACCATGCCCATATATACTTCCGTTCCAGGGTGGATAAAATAGGTTCCACGGTCTTTTAGTTTGTCCATGGTATATGCTGTAGAAGTGCCTTTTTCTTTGGAAATCATTACTCCATTTATTCGGCCAGGCATAGCACCTTTGTAAGGTTCGTAGCCTTTCAAGCGGTGCGCCATAATGGCTTCTCCTTGCGTTGCGGTAAGCATATTGCTCCTCAAGCCCATCAATCCACGAGATGGAATTTCAAATTCAATGCGGATCATATCACCTTTGGGCAACATGCTCAACATTTCACCTTTCTTTTGGCTTACCAATTCAATCACTTTACCGCTGCTCACTTCCGGTACATCTACAGTTAAAATCTCAATAGGCTCGCATTTTACGCCATCTATTTCTTTTAATATTACTCGGGGCTGGCCTACTTGCAATTCATAACCTTCTCTGCGCATGGTTTCTACCAATATACCCAAATGCAACACACCACGTCCAAACACCAAAAATTGGTCGGCACTGCCTGTCTCTTCTACGCGCATGGCCAAGTTTTTCTCGGTTTCTTTCATCAACCTTTCGCGCAAATGGCGACTGGTAACGAATTTGCCTTCTTTTCCAAAAAATGGTGAGTTGTTGATTGCAAAAAGCATACTCATGGTGGGCTCATCTATAGAAATAGGGTCCATGCCTTCCGGTTTTTCGTAATCGGCAACAGTATCGCCAATTTCAAAATTTTCCAAACCTGTAATGGCACAGATATCTCCTGCAACAACATTATCGGTTCTGGCTTTGCCCAAACCATCAAACACATACAATTCTTTTATACGGGTTTTTACCGCTTTGCCATCGCGTTTTACCAAGCACACAGGCATGTTTTCATGCAAATGGCCACGGGTTAAACGTCCTACAGCGATACGGCCAGTGTAATTGCTATAATCCAATGAGGTAATTTGCAACTGCGGTGTGCCTTGCAAAGCCACTGGTGGTGGAATCGTTTTTAAAATCGAATCCATTAAAAAGGTCAAATCATTGGTTGGGGTTTTCCAGTCTGGACCAAACCAACCGTTTTTTCCACTGCCATAAATGGTGGTAAAGTCAAGCTGGTCTTCATTGGCACCTAGGTTAAAAAACAGGTCAAAAATATCGTCATGGGTTTTGTCGGGGTCGCAATTGGGTTTGTCAACTTTATTGATAACCACAATTACTTTTTTACCCAATCCAAGCGCTTTTTGCAATACAAAACGGGTTTGCGGCATCGGACCTTCAAAGGCGTCTACCAACAAAAGCACCCCATCGGCCATATTCAACACACGTTCTACTTCGCCACCAAAATCTGCGTGACCAGGGGTGTCGATAATGTTGATTTTAGTGCCTTTCCAGTTTACACTTACGTTTTTTGCCAAAATGGTAATACCACGTTCGCGTTCTAGGTCGTTGTTGTCTAATATCAATTCACCCACCTCTTGGTTTTCGCGAAATAAACTCGCTTGATGAAGCATTTTATCTACCAGTGTGGTTTTGCCGTGATCGACGTGGGCAATGATTGCGATGTTGCGGATTTGCATTTGGCTTGTAAAAAAGTCCGCGAAATTAGCCTTTTTTTAGCACATTTTCAGCATAAATACACAATAAATCAATATGGGTTGCCGATTCTGACCATTGATGCCCATGAATGTCCTGCTTTTTTATGGGTAAAATGGCTGATAATCATGGAATTAATCGTCTGTATAGTAGGAGTTGCCATACTGTTGTCTTACAATTTCATAACAATGTATTATTTTTGTGATTATGAATCGCAAAACTATTTGGTCATTTACAGCAACCGCCGTTCTTGGTTTTTTCAGCATGGCAGCTGTGGCTCAGAGTCCCGTTTTTTCTAAAAAAGGTGAACAATATGTAAAACTTTCTGGTGCAACTCAGGTTCAAAAAGATTCGGTTTGGGATGATTTTGAAGACTGGAAACCTGCCGATAAAGAAATTCAATTGGGATTTGATTTTTTTGCTTTTGGACGCAAAATAACTGCTTTTGAATGGTCAGATGGTGCTATAAAATACCGCTTTGGCGATACCCTTATCAATATTGGTTTGCAGGCAGATTTATGTGACTGGGGTTATGGTACAAAAAATGCCAAATCACCTTTGTATAAAAAAACTGAAGGCAGCACTGGCAATAGAATTGTGAAATTGGAATGGCATAGAGCTGGAATTTGGGATGAATGGTCTAAATCGGGTTCTTGCAAAGACAGTGTGAGTTTGCAAATATGGATTTACGAAAGTCCACAAAAAATTGAAATGAGGTTTGGTCCCAGAGTAGTAGCCAATTTTAGCACTTGGTTCCCCGATAAATTGCCTGTTTTGTGTGCCAGATACGATGAGTTTGGAAATACCAGCGGTCTTGTTCTCGATGGGGCTCCAGCTGCTCCAAATACCTTTCCATTCGCGGATACCGGTACCAGAGGAATTACAGCTTGGCCTGCTGCCAATCAAGTATATGTGTTTGATTTTAGCTTAACTGGTGGTGTAAATGATGTTCCAAATTTGGGTGACATTTGGTTTGCAAATAATACCCTGTTTACAACCAATCCTGTAGCTACAGAAGTGATCATTTATACATTGGATGGAAGAAAGGTATATACAGGCAGTACAACAGACAGAAGCCTGCAAATTCAGGGTCTCACATCTGGTTTGTACATCCTCTCTGCTGGTAAAGGTGCTAAGGCACAAAAAATGAAAATTGCCATTACCGAATAATCTACTTGTCAGCCAATTGGGTTGCGGTACTATCTTTGCCCCACCAAAATGGCTTACGAGAAAGAAATAGGAAAGCGAAAAACCTTCGCCATTATCTCTCACCCCGATGCGGGTAAAACTACACTTACCGAGAAATTTTTGCTCTTTGGTGGTCAAATTCAAACTGCGGGTGCTGTAAAAAGCAATAAAATTAAGAAAACCGCGGCCTCAGATTTTATGGAGATTGAAAAACAAAGGGGTATTTCTGTGGCCACTTCTGTAATGAGTTTTGAATACAAAGGGACCTTAGTAAATATATTGGATACCCCCGGCCACAAAGACTTTGCAGAGGATACCTACCGCACACTTACTGCAGTGGATAGTGTAATTTTGGTTATTGACTGTGTAAAAGGAGTAGAAGAGCAAACCGAACGATTGATGGAGGTGTGTCGCATGCGTCAAACACCTGTAATTGTGTTTATCAATAAAATGGACCGAGATGGAAAAGATCCTTTTGATTTGTTGGATGAATTGGAAGAAAAATTGAATATTCATGTGCATCCCATGTCTTGGCCCATCAACGGTGGTAGCGAGTTTAAAGGGGTGTATTTATTGCATGATAAATCATTAAATTTATTTGAAAGCAGCAAAACAAAAATATCAGATGATGTGGTAAAATTAAATGATTTAAATGATCCACAAATTGATGTTTTGGTAGGTGAAAAAAATGCCAATAAATTAAGGGATGACGCAGAATTAATTGACGGAGTTTATGGTGAATTAAATAAAACCGAATATATGCATGCCAATATTGCTCCAGTATTTTTTGGATCTGCATTAAACAATTTTGGAATTCAAGAATTATTGGATACATTTATTACCATTGCACCTACGCCTTTACCTAGGCCCACAGCCAGTAGGCAGGTGGATCCAATGGAACAAAAATTCACTGGATTTATATTTAAAATTCACGCAAATCTCGATCCTAAACACCGGGATAGAATTGCATTTTTAAGGGTTTGTAGTGGCCGGTTTGAACGCAACAAACCTTACGAGCATACGCGTCTCGACAAACAGTTGCGTTTTGCAAATCCTTATACATTTTTGGCACAAAGCAAAGAAGTGGTGGACTATGCTTACCCAGGAGATGTAGTGGGATTGTATGATACAGGCAATTTTAAAATAGGCGACACCCTAACAGAGGGCGAAGATTTACAGTTCAAAGGAATTCCGAGTTTTTCACCGGAAATATTCAGGGAACTCATCAATTTAGACCCCATGAAAAGCAAGCAACTCGACAAAGGAATTGAGCAACTAACTGACGAGGGTTTGGCATCATTATTTAAGCAAGATTTGGGCAGTCGCAGGTTTGTTGGCACAGTAGGAGAGTTGCAGTTTGAGGTATTGCAGTACCGCTTGGAGCATGAGTATGGTGCAAAATGCAGGTTTGAACATAGGGCCATTCACAAAGCCTGCTGGATGAGTGGCGATGCAGAAGCCATCAAGGAATTTATGAAATTTAGAATGACCAATATCGCCATGGACAAAGATGGGCAGCCGGTATTTTTGGCCGAAACCGCATTCATTTTACGCATGGCACAAGAAAACAATCCCAAAATTCAATTCCACACCACGAGTGAGTTTAAGGTTTAGATAGTTTATAGTTGACAGTTTATAGTTGACAGTTTATAGTTTATAGTTGAGAGTTTATAGTTTTAAATTTTTGGATATGAATAGCGTTTATCATTTTTAATCAAAGAATTATTTAAATAGTTAAAATGAAATTGGAAATCTCTTTTAATTGGTCTGTTTGCAAGCGGAATTCAAATCAAGCTGGTTGTGGAAAGTGAGCCTTTTAATTGTTTTTCTGCATTAAATTGAATAAATTGCAGATACTTTATATTGATAGAAATGTTAAAATAGAAGCATGAATTTACTGAATTGATATTGTAAAAAAGAATTGTTTATTCTTTCCCAGAACTCAACCCCAGCGGGGTTGTATGCTTAATAGAGCCGGAATGTCTAAAATGGTGTTTGGCGGATATTTTGCAGCGAAAGCAAGCAAAATATGTGACAAACCTATATTTATGTGCTTGTTACATTTCCCATCAAATCAATTCCCCAATTCCTCTAATTTATTTATATTTGAAAAATCTCCCCATGAAAAGAATTTTCCCCCTTCTTTTTGCTTTTGGCCTTGGTTCCCTTTCCCAAGCCCAAATCAACAATCCCAAAGACTTGCCGTATGCCTGGACAACCGATACCAGCAAACACACAGTGGAACTGAACGAATTGTCGATCGCTACGCCCAAGGACGAATTGATGACACTAAACTATCCCAAGTTTATCACCAAAAATGACCGCCGCAACCACTATTTTGATTATGAACCTGTGATTGCAATCAATTATGGCGGTCAGGCAAAGGCTTATCCACTTAGCGTACTCACCATGTATGAATTGGCGAACGACAGTTTGGGAGGCGAAGAGCTTATGATCACCTTTTGTCCCATGTGCAATGCGGCGATTGTGTTCGACAGGCATGTAAAATTACCTACAGGCAATAAATTGTTGAATTTTGGCATTTCTGGCATCCTCATGCACAACGATATGGTGATGTATGACAAGGAAACCCAAACTTGGTGGGAACAACTCATGGGTGCTGCTGTGGTGGGTGAATTGGCCGGCACTGAACTTACCATGAAAGCCTCATTGCTCATTTCCGTAAAAGACTATTTCGACCGCTTTCCGGATGGGAAAATTCTCTCAGCAGAAGGAGTAAAACTTACCACAAAACACCACAAGCACAAACAGTTTTACCACATGGACCATGATGCCACACATTTGGATTCCAATTTCTATTTGCCGGAAAATGTGGATCCACGACTTCCGCCTCTGGAAAGGGTTTTGGACATTCATGTGTACGACCATATTACCATTTATCCTTTTTCAGAATTGGCAAAAAAAGAAGTACTAAACGACTCGTTTAATGGCACCTATTTTTCCATATTTTACCACTCAGAAACCCGGACTGTAATGGATGAAGACAAAATTTCAAAATCGAAAAAAGTGGGAAGTGCAACTGCTTTTTATACCAAATTAAATGGGCAAGTATTGACATTTACCAAATTTGGAACCTATTTTAAAGATGACCAAACAGGATCGGTTTGGGACATTACAGGATATTGCAGAGAAGGCGCCAGTAAAGGAAAACAGCTTTATATCATACCACATAGCAACCATTTTGCATTTGCGTATTTGGCATTTTTTCCAGAAAGTGAAATCTTTGGTCAAAAACCAGAAATAAAATAATCAATTATTTAAAATTGGGAAATTAAAGTTTCCCTTTTCCTTGGCGAATTAATACAGGTTCATCACCAGTGCAATCTACAACTGTGCTGGGTTCAAAACCACCAGGTCCGTCGTCCACGAACAAATCAATCGTTTCAAAAAAGCGGTTTTCAATTTCTTCAGGTTCTGCAAAATATTGTAACATATCATCCTCACTATGGAGTGATGAACACACCAAGGGTTCTCCCAATTGTTTGATTACTTCAAGCAAGAAGGGTTCATCTGGAATTCGAATGCCCACAGTTTGTCGTCGGTTTTCATACCCCCTGAATTTGCGCACATTGGCTTTGAAAATAAAGGTAAAGGGCCCTGGCAGCACAGTTTTCATGAGCCTAAAAACAGAGGTGGGGTAGGAAAGTGTGAATTCCGACACCATTTCATAATCGCTGCAGATTAGGCTCAGGTTGGCTTGAGATGGTTTTTTGCCCACCAATTTGCACAATTTTTCAATGCCCTTATTGCTGCTAAATGCGCAGGCCATGGTGTAAACGGCATCGGTAGGGAAAATACCCACATGCCCGTTTTTTAATGATTTTACAATTTCGTAAATCTCATTTGAAGGTAAATAATGCGATTCTGCCCTGAACACCTGCACCTTACAAAGATACAAAGTTTGATTTGGTAGAAAATTGTAACTTTTTATATTTCCATCTCGTACATTTGTATATACCATAAATAATATGAAGAAAATAGTACTACTTTCAGCATTCTCTTTTGCCCTTTCGGCGTACTCCCAAATTACCATAAACCGCAGCCATGTTGTAGAAACAGGCTATGGTGTAAACTATGCAAGCGATACAAATTCTTATCCGCTTCCAGATTTAGGTGCCAATAAAACTTGGGATTTTACAGGATTAAAAAAGGTCGATCCTTATGTAATGTCTTTTGGTCACAATTCATGGTACCCGGGTTACCAAAGTTTCCCCAGTGCTACCCATGCATTTTTAGATGATCCTTCGGATAGCTTTTATCAATTTGCAGAAATATCTGAATCCAAAGTAAAATTGCTCGGCAGTTCAGAAGTGTATTTGGGTGAAGTGGAAACCAATAATTTTAGCATGACTTTATTGAATTTTCCCACACAATTTGGCAATAGTTGGACTGATGCTTCAACGGAAATTACACCTCCTGATTATATAGGCTATGATGTGGATGGTGCTGGACCTTTGCCGGCTCTGGATTCTGTGAGATTTTCAGTTACCCAAAATATGAATTCAAAAGTGGAAGGATGGGGTACTTGTAAAACCCCATTGGGCGATTTTAACAGTTTGGCCGTGAAAACCACAATCACATTTTCATTTAAACCCCAAATGAAATTGGGTAAAAATTGGATTACCATTCCCAAAGGTATTTTGGATTCGTTGCCCGATTTTGTTCCTCCCAACGATACAAGTTATCAATTGATGTGGTGGACGAATGATAAAACAGTGGGTTTTCCATTAATTATAGCTGAATATTCACCTGAAGATCTTGAACTTTCAAATCCTGAATGGATACACGCAAAAGCAGGTTTTAATGCTGTAGGAAACACCCAAGCCAAATCATTGAACATGTATCCAAATCCTGTGCATGATGTGCTTACAGTAGCTATGGGCAATCATATTGGAACCATACAAGTAATGGATGCACAAGGCAGGTTAGTATTGGAACAAGAAGGAACTGGCAATGCCCAGGTTTCGGTGAAAACACTGACCCCAGGCAATTATTTTGTATCTGTAGTTGCAGATGGCATTCCTGCCCGCAGAATGAAAATAATCAAATATTAATTTCGATTTATAGAACGCAAAAGAAAAGGCTGTCCATAAAATATGGGTAGCCTTTTTTAATGGATTATTTTAAACAGTATACTTATTGCAATATTGCACACGCAATTGATTCATTTTCTACGGTATTCATTGGTTGAAATTCACCATCTAATTTCTCAGAATTGAATTGAACAACCCCGCCGGGGTTGAACTTCTCGTTGTCATCTGCTAATGAGTGAATGACTCCTCAGGAGTCTGTTTTGCATTTGGTTTTATCTGAACGTTTTTCCTCCGCCGCGTGACTTGCATCAGGTACCCCTCTCCATGAATGGATTGGATTTCTGTTACAATAACGGATTAGCTAACTTTACGAATGCGCAACCCCAGCGGGGTTGAACGTTTTTAACAACGCAATGCTACAGGAGGTGTTTGGCGGATATTTTGCTGCGCTAGCTTGCAAAATATGTGACAAACCCAGAAACAAAATTTTTTCTATGATGCACCGAAATGGATAAGCAAGCATCACATACCTAAAAATTGAAAATAGAACTGTGATTTAGCCTTTTTCCTTACCCGCTTGACTCACATCAGGCACCCACTCGATGAATGGAGAGGGTAGGATTTCTGCTCCAATAACGGATTAGCTAACTTTACGAATGCGCAACCCCAGCGGGGTTGAACGTTTTTAACAACGCAATGCTACAAGAGGTGTTTGGCGGATATTTTGCTGCGCTAGCTTGCAAAATATGTGACAAACCCAATCACGAGATCTAAACTAATAACATTAAGGTAAATAGGGCAATCGTTTTTGGCAAAATATGTAACCGAATTCTTATACCACATTCAGTACCCCTGCAAGCTTTTTAAGGCTGATAAGGTGGCTTACCAGCTGGAGGTACCGCACCTGGAGGGCCTGGAGGCATGCCATGTGGGTGGGATTGTACTTCAGGTTCCGCACTGCCTTTTTCAAATTTCCTGAAATTGTAGGTAAATGTAAGCATGAAATATTGTGTCAATACCTTTGTGAAATTGTCTTCTATATACGTGGCATTTATCGTGCGGTTTATACTTCTGTTCTGTTTTAAAATATCAAAACAAGACACACGCAATTCACCTGCGTTTTTCTTCAAAAATTTATACCCAATTCCCGCATTCCACAACCAAAAATTTTGATTGAAACTGCTACTCAAACCAGTGTAAGCGGTATAAATCACATCACTTGAAAATACTATTTTATTCTTTAAGATATAATTGATTCTTGCGGTTCCTGTATTGTTAAAATAATTGTTGTTTAATGCAGTTTGTGTGGTGTTTTTGGTGTTGTAATAATTGCTAAAATAACCCACAGTAAAATCAATGTTTTCATTGATATTGCTGGCCAAAACCAAACCACCTGATAAATTTTGGGTATTGGATTTGTTTTGCACTTGGTTTACCATTCCCGGAGTCTCACTATACCCATAGGCACCATTTATATTGGCATTGATTTTTAATTTTTTAATTGGAAATCCATAATTGCCAAATACCTTGCTGTTCCAATAGCCTTTTAAATTTGAAGGTTGTATGAATTGTGCACCCCGCAAAGCTGTAAACCCATCAGATATTTGAGTGTCATTTACAATAAACCTTGTTGTGATTGCTATATAATGGCTGGTTTGGGCACCGCTAATTCCAACAAAAAAACTGCTCATTTTTATAGGATTGCTTTTGTTCCAACTCACATTTAATGCCCTGGCTACTTCTTGTTTTAAATTTGGATTTCCAGTGCTAAGCAACAATGGATTACTGGTACTGATTACATCTTGTAATTGTGTTACCGATGGTACATTGGTGCTGGTTCTGAACATTCCCCTTACGTTGGATGTTTTGCTGAATTTCATATTGAAAAACACACGAGGCAATACGGTTTCAAATGTTTTATGAACCTCTGTGCTCACAGGAAAAACTTGGGTACCATTCAATTGTGCAAATTGGAATCCTGCGCCTGCGCCAATAGAAAGGATTTTGCCACGATAACGATACATAATTCCTGGCTCATGTGCAGTATAAAGTGTATTGTATTTGTTGCTTAATGTGGTGTCCAATTCTGGCGGAATTCCAATCACTCCAGCACGATTAAATGTGCTTTTATTGTTGTTGTTTTCACTTTGGTTGAATTTGTAATCTACCTGCAACTGACCCAATTTGCTAATGGGTTCTGTATAGGTAATTCTGCTTCCCCAACTGTTTGTAGGACTGCTTGATGGTATAAATTGGTCGCTATTAAATGTATCCGCAGGAGCATAACTTTGGTTGATGCTATACACGAAATTTTCGGTAGTTTTTTTATTGATGCTGTAGTCCCCATTAATAGAAATCGTGCGGCCTTCTTTTTTAAATTTGTGCTTAAACAAAATTTCATTTTTAAGGTTCCATCCCAAACCTGTAGTAAGGGTATTGGTATTGCTTAAACTCAAAAGCCCTAAAGCAGTGCTATTTATCGCACTTGTTCTCTGACTCTGCTCATTGTTTTGCCAGTTAAAACTCGGAGTGTAAATTATGGAATTGGAAGAATCGAACATGTATTCCAATCTCAAACCAAACCTGTGGTTTAACGGTGAGGCATTGATTTCTGAATTTTCATTGTATTGCTGACCCAGTTCTGTATTCGTGTTGTTGTTGTAATTCCTCAACAATTGCGATTGCTGGTTATTTTGGCTGGCATTAAAAAAATAATTGGCCCCAATGGTAAGTCTTTTGCCCCATTGGTCATTATAATTCAGTCCCACAGCCTGAGTAGCAGAAATTCCTCCACTTTGGTTGGTTAAGAAATTGTCGGAAGGCGATGAACGTCTGTATCCACCAGGACCGCCACCACCTTGGCTAGAGCTGTTGATACCCAATAAATCCTGCGATGAAAAATTTTGGATGTTGATGTTGTTTCCCATACCCAACAAGGAAATGCGCCTTTGTGATTTAAAATTGTTGTACACCAGTCCGCTTTGGTAACGGTTATCGGTACCATAACCCGCATATACTTTTCCAAATGTGCCGTTTGATTTGCCTGTTCTGGTTTTAATATTGATGGATTTCACGCCTTGTCCATCATCAAAACCGGTAAACTGAGCCTGATCACTCATTCGGGTAAAAACTTGTATGCGGTCTACAATTTCAGCAGGTAAATTGTTCAACGCCGCCTGTGCATCATTGCCAAAGTATTCTTTTCCGTCTAAGGTTACTTTTTTCACTTCTTCTCCCTGAGCCATGATTTTGCCGTTTTCAACAGTAATTCCGGGCATTTTTTTAATTAAATCGCCAGCGGTGGCATCTGGATTTACTTTATATGCAGCGGCATTGTAATCTGTTGTATCGCCGTTTTGTTTTACAGGTGTTACAGCGCCAATAATGGTGGCTGGTCCTGAATTTTTAGCAGAATCGATTAAATATGTAATGCCCAGTGGATTCCGACCTGCCACAATATCAACGCTGCGCAATTCACTGGTATAGCCTGGTTTGCTTATACTCAGATAATAACGTCCCTCTCCAAGTCGAATCCGGTAATTCCCAGCAGAATCGGAAAGGGTATTGAGCACAATTGCAGTGTCTATGCTATTTACAAGCTTTACATTGGCATTTATTACAGGTTTGGAGGTCGTTTTTTCCAAAACACTGCCACCTGCACCCGCCTGCGCAAACAATGCGGTTTGTGATAAAAACAATATAGAGAAAAGCGCAAGAAGCCTAAATCGTAACATTCCACCTGTTATAAGCAAAAAAAGCACCGAACTGTTCTCGGTGCTTTCTTTTTATGAAATTTTGCATTTTTTTTTACAACTATGCTTTGGTAACGATTAAAACAATTCCATCCAGTTGTTGCACAACTGCGGTGTCACCCGCCTCTATGGGTTGTTCGTCGTTGGACTTGGCATACCAATCTGCGCCTTTGTAATTTACCCGACCTTTTCCATTTACCGGAATGGTTTCAATTACCTGTACTTTTTGTCCACGGTGTTCCTGATACAAATCCCCAGAACCTTTTCCGAATATTTGTACCAATTTTTTTCGAAACAGTACCAAGCCCAGGGTGGAAACAACAGCAAATACCACCCATTGCCAAGTAGGATCGGGCAATATCCCCATCCAAATAAGCATACCGGTGATGAGTGCCGCAGCACCCACAAAAAGGATGAAAAAGGTGCCGAACAAAAGGTCGGCGATTACCATGATCAATCCGGCAATCAGCCAAATGGTTTCTATATTCACTTTTCTACGTTGTTTTGGTTTTTGATAACACCCATTGCAGCGGTTATCATACTGCCCATATCTGCAAAATTTGCAGGTAAAATCATGGTATTGGTGGATTTCGCGAGTTTGCCGTATTGGTCAACCAAGTTTTCAGCTACCCTTAATTGCACAGCTTCCATACCCCCTTTTTCACTCAGAGATGAGGCAACTGCGCGGATACCATCAGCGGTAGCCATGGCCACTGCACGTATGGCTTCTGCTTCACCTTCAGCTTGGTTAATTTGCAACTGTCTTTGGCCTTCAGATTCCAAAACCACTTTTTGTTTTTGTCCTTCTGCCATGTTAATCGCACTTTGTTTTTCGCCCTCAGATTGCAAAATCACTGCCCGTTTTTCGCGTTCAGCTTGCATTTGTTTTTCCATGGCCATCAATACGGTTTTGGGTGGTGTAATGTTTTTGATTTCATACCTCAAAGTTTTCACACCCCAACCTATGGATGCCTCGTCAATTGCAGAAACAATCGCAGAGTTGATGTTGCCACGTTCTTCAAATGTTTTGTCCAGATCTATTCGGCCAATTTCGCTACGCATAATGGTTTGGGCCAATTGAATTACAGCAAATTTATAGTTGGCAATACCATAAGAAGCCCTCATGGCATCAACTACTTGAAGGAACACCACACCATCTACCGCCATTTGCACGTTGTCTTTGGTAATACACACTTGCTCTGGTATGTCCATTGCAATCTCTTTCAACGAATGCTTGTAAGCCACATTGTCGAAAAATGGAATGATAAAGTTAATGCCGGGTTGCAACACCTCTTTAAATTTACCCAAGCGCTGCACTACGTAGGCCGATTGTTGAGGGACTACCTTAATGGATTTAAAGATGATGATAATGGCCAAAACGGCGAGAATAATGGGAAAGTATGGCATGGTATTTTTTTAGTACAATATTAGCATACTTTGGGGTTTTTCCAAATGGCTTATCGATATCCGTGGAGAAATAACTGATTAAAAGTGAACGCATTTAATGCCGATATTTGCAACCATATTATAAAAAATGCATTTTCCACAAATCAAATTCAACCGTTTATTTTTGGCTTGTTTGGCAATTGCCGCCGCGGGTTGTGTAAATCAAAAGAAATTCATTTCTGTAAGAATAGTACACGACAAAAGTGTGCCTGTTACGCCAGGTGCTGCAATTCCTTTTGGGGTGGTGGCCGTAAATGAAATCAATGAAAAGATTGCTACCAAAGGCTATTTGGGAGGCAAATACAAATTGTCGCACTACAAAACGGAAATTTCAGGCGGATGGATAGAAGGCAGCAATTTGCACATCGATACTACCGACAACCGCGACATCAACCGCAATTTAAAGGTGGTGGTTTGGCCTGAGAAACGCGATTCGTTGCGCGACAGTGTGGTAATTCGATTTACTTATGAAGGTCCCATTATGTGGGATTTTAGCGGGGAAAAAGGCAAAGACGGTGATTCAAAAAGCGCAAGAATTGCCCCAGTAAGGGTAGGGGGTACGGCAATCGTCAATGGCCGAAACGGTGATAATGCAGGGCCAGGAAGCAGCATATCGGATATTGTCCTCACTGTGAAGCTGGTCCAAGATCCTGTTTTCTTTGCCAATAACGGATTTCATGCCTATTCGGTAGAAATGAAAACGGTAGAAGGCGATTATTCCAGATTTACCTATATGGCCGAAAACCGCAGCAAATTGACCATACTTTGCAATGGTGGAAGCGGTGGTGATGGGGGCAATGGCGGTGCCGGTGCACCTGGTCGTGATGGAGATGGGGTGAAATTTGCAGGTGATGGCACCAATGGTGGCGATGGAGGTGCGGGTGGCAATGGTGGCGACGGTGCCAATGTAACCATCTATTTGGATTCCTCTGCTCAAGCATTTCTCAAATACCTCGATATTCAGAACCAAGGAGGCAGCGGCGGTCGTGGCGGCTCTGGCGGTCGTGGCGGTGCTGGCGGCACCAACCCAAATGGCAGCAGGGGTAGAGACGGCCTTTCTGGTTCCAATGGCTTAAACGGCAGCAATGGCCGCAATGGCGATAAACCCAGGGTGGTGTTGGTGGATAGGTGAGTAGGAAGACGAAAGTTTATAGTTTATAGTTTATAGTTGACAGTTTATAGTTGACAGTTAATAGTTCATTTTATGAAAAATTAAACCGATAAATATGAAGTACTTTTATTCAATATTATTATTGGTTATTTCACAAACAGAATGCTTTTCACAAAAGAGCATTACTATTTATCAAGATAGTTTAAATTTTGTTGAAATTAGTCCAAAAGATGAATTTATTCAAGTTCAATGCACCATGTTTGGTAAAATGTGCAGAATGGAAATCGGTCCTGATTATATACATAGTCAAAATTCAATACTCACATTTCATATGGATTATGAAGACATCAATAGGAACTATTTTATTGCTCCTGCTACTTATTACAACGATAATGGAATTAGAAAAGATACAATTCCTGTTGACTTTAAAATCAAAACGCCCAAAATATCATCTGACAGCTCGGTTCAAATTGCATTAGGTGCAAATATGATTACTGTAGATCACGATTTTATTTCAATTTTATATAATAATTGGTATCTCCAATCAATAAATGAGAATATAGCATTATCTGCACTAATTCACCATAAAAGTGATAAAATTAATTTCATAGTGATACAACCTGCATTTAATGATTCAAACAGTAATTTATTTGTTATTTGGGTAAACGTAAAAGTTGGGGTACGAATGTCTAGCGCAAAAATCAGGATAGAATGCCAAAACCCATATAATACGAAAAGAAAAGTACACAATTTAAAAATTCATAAACGCAAGGGTAAGCGCACAAAGGTATATTTTTAAGAATTTTAGTTAGTTCTGTGTTTTTTTAGAAAATCGCATGTTCATTTTTGCATAATGTTGGAAACACTAATTCCAGTTGCCAATTGCGTATTAATATGAATTTTACTAAATTGCATTTTGATGCTGTCAAACGAGGGATGGGTAATTAACTTGCTAATATTCAAACCTTTGTTTGTATTCACCAATCAAAAGTAACAATTTGCTATGAAAACCATGAAGTACTTGTGCATTCCATTTCTAATTGTAATGAGTTGTAATAACTCTCAGAAGAGGTTATCTATGTTAGCAACTGAGAAGACGCCAAGTACAAATGGACCAAAAATTTGAGAGTATTTTATTAATTCAGGGAATGACTCTACTAAACGGTCAAAAGAGATAGTTTTGTTTACCCATAATCAATTTACGAATAAATTTGAATTGTTGCATATTTATAAGCTCAATAGCAGCGTGATTTTTCAATTCTATGATTCTTTGAACAATTTTGAGTGGGAATATTTTCAAAATGACCATGGATTGATGAATTATAGGGTACAAAATAAGAAGAGCAGAACCAATACAAAGGAAATTTTAAATTTGTTGACAAAGGATATATTTATAAACCCAAAACTGATCAACAAGGATGGAACTGGAACTGTATTGGGTTTGATGTATAATTATCAAGGAGATGTTCGGCACATTCAACATAAAGTTGTGCCTGAATTTAACTTACAGAAATATTTTAGGCGAACAGATAGTTTGCCAATGTTATTGATGGAAAAATGATTGTTTAGAATTCAAAATTTTAAGGCGAAATACGCAATTTAGATTTTAGAGCTTAGAATTAATCCTTAATCCTTAATCCTTAATAATTGATAATTAATTATTGATCCCGATGCTCCACTTCGTTCCGATCGTGGATGAATTCCGCCAACCAAAATTTGTTCGTTCCTCCAAATTTTGGGGCGTCATTCAGTCATCCAACCTCTTCACCTCTATATACTGGTGCGTGCCTTTGATTTTTTCCATCAATTGTTCTAAGTGCTCTACATTTAACAAAAACACTTCCAATTGCCCCTCAAATGTGCCATCGTCTTTTCCACGAATATTGATGCTTTTCATATTTACCTCCATATCCTTAGAAATGATGTCTGTAATTCTGCTTACAATTCCCACATCATCTATACCACTTACACTTAGTTTTGCTTCAAATGGCTTGTTGTAACCATCGGTGCGCCAAAGTGTAGGTATAATGCGGTAACCGTATTGGCTCATCAAACGTGTGGCATTCGGACAATTTACCCGGTGCACTTTTACACCTTCTCCTACAGTGATAAAACCAAAAATGGAATCTCCAGGCAAGGGGTTGCAGCATTTGGCCAAACTGTAATCCATTTCAAAATCATCTCCAATTACAATCATTCCGGTAGCCGGTTTTTTGCGTTCTGTAACCGGTTTTTTCTTTTTGTTTTCGGGCTGTTTGGTTTCAGAAATTTCAGATTTTACGCCCTTGTTACTCAGAATTTCAGCAAAACGCAATTTTTCCGATTTAATATCGCCCATTGCCACTGCATGGTAGAACTCTGCAGCACTGCCCATATTGAAATATTTGGTTAAAATGGCAATGTTTTTTTCATTAAAAACTTGGTCCTGGTTTTTTAATTTTCTTTCAATTATTTCTTTGCCCAGTGACGATTGTTTGCTCTTTTCCGCTTTTAGGTGTTCCCTGATTTTACTCTTTGCCCTGCCTGTGATTACAATATGCAACCAATCAGGATTTACCCTGGGTTTTTGGGTAGTAATAATTTCTACAATATCCCCATTTTTTACCACATGGTTTATGGGAACCAATTTGTTGTTCACCTTAGCGCCAATGGTACTTTTGCCCACTTCACTGTGAATGGCAAATGCAAAGTCCAAAGCCGTTGACCCAATAGGCAAATTCTTTACATCTCCCTTTGGGGTAAATATGTAAATTTCTTCTCCTAAAACAGAAAATTTAAACTCACTCACCAAATCAAGGGCTGATAAGTCTTTGTTTTCAAGGGTTTCTTTTACCAAATTTAACCAGTTCTCAAAAGCAGCATCTTGTGGGGTAGAAACCTCGTTGCCTTGTTTGTATTTCCAGTGCGCTGCCAAACCACGTTCGGCAATGTCATTCATCCTTTTGCTGCGAATTTGCACTTCCACCCAACGTCCCATGGGACCTAAAACAGTTGTATGCAAAGCCTCATAACCATTGCTCTTAGGATGGCTTAACCAATCGCGCAACCTGTTGGTATGCGACCTGTATTTGTCGCTGATAATGGAATACACTTTCCAGCAATCGGCTTTTTCCAAAAAATATGGTGAATTGACCACAATACGCACAGCAAAAATGTCGAACACTTCTTCGAAAGGAATGTTCTGTTTCTTCATTTTTTGGGCGATGCTGTAAATGCTTTTTGGCCTTCCCTGTATTTCAGTAATTTCCAATCCTGATTTTTGTAATTCTATATTGATTGGCTCAATAAATTCTTTAATATATTTCTGCCTGCTATTTTTACTTTCTGCAATTTTACCGCTAATTTCTTTGTACAATTCTGGCTCGGTGTATTTCAGTGCCAGGTCTTCCATTTCTGTTTTTACAGCATACAAACCCAGCCTGTGGGCAAGAGGTGCATAAATGTACAAGGTTTCAGATGCGATTTTCAAACGGGTTTTTTCAGATACCGTTCCAAGGGTGCGCATATTGTGCAGCCTGTCGCACAATTTAATTAAAATCACCCTTAAATCTTCACCCAAAGTGAGCAGCATTTTTTTGAAATTTTCTGCTTGAATGCTGCTGTCTTTTTCTACAGTATCAAATACGGTGGAAATCTTGGTAAGCCCATCGATAATGGAGGCGATTTTAGTACCGAACTTTTGTTCGATATCTTCTACCGTATATTCGGTATCTTCTACCACATCGTGCATAAGAGCACAAGCTGCGGAAGTAGCACCCAATCCCAATTCGCCCACTGCAATTTGGGCCACCGCTAAGGGGTGAAATATATAAGGTTCACCGCTTTTTCTTAGGGTACCTTCATGTGCCTTGGCGGCTAGGTCAAAAGCATCACGAACCACTGCGAGTTTTTGTCCGCGGTGTTCTTTTCCAAGGGTGCGCAACAACAACCGATACTCTTTTAGGAGTTCTTTTTTGTATTGGCTATATGTTTCACCGTCTAATAAAGGCATGCCAAAATGATATTAACAGCTCAGTTTATGGAAATGTTCAAAAAAACGGGGAATGGTTTCAATTCCTTTAAAATAGTTAAATATGCCATAGTGCTCATTGGGGGAATGTAGTGCATCACTATCAAGGCCAAAACCCATTAATACCACTTTGGTTTCCAATTCTTTTTCGAAAAGCGCCACTATGGGAATGCTACCACCACCGCGGGTTGGAATGGGTTCAACACCAAAGGTGTCTTTCATGGCAGCTGCGGCAGCTTTATACGCAATACTATCGGTTGGGGTGAGCACAGGTTCGCCACCATGGTGGGGCATTACTTTTACAGTAACTCCTTCAGGTGCAATGGAGGTAAAGTGTTTGCTAAACAATTCGGTTATTTCAGCACTGCTTTGGTTGGGCACCAAGCGCATGGATATTTTGGCAAAAGCTTTTGAAGGCAACACCGTTTTTGATCCTTCTCCAATATAACCGCCCCATATGCCATTTACATCTAGTGTGGGCCTAATTCCGGTGCGTTCTATGGTAGTAAATCCTTTTTCTCCCACTACGGCATGAATGCCCAAGTCGGCCATATATTCTTGCTCATCATAAGGAATTTTAGCCATAGCCTCACGTTCAGCTGCCGGAGTTTCAAGTACATTGTTGTAAAAACCAGGAATGGTAATGTGCTTATTTTCATCGTGCAAGGAGGCAATCATATTACATAGAATATTGATGGGATTTGCCACAGCTCCTCCATAAACGCCGCTATGCAAGTCGCGGTTTGGACCAGTAACTTCCACTTCCAAATAACTCAGTCCCCTCAGTCCAATATCAATGCTAGGCACATCATTGGCCACCATAGAAGTGTCGCTAATTAAAATGACATCTGCCTTCAATTTTTGTTTGTTGGCTATACAAAAAGGACCCAGGTTACTGCTGCCAACTTCTTCTTCGCCTTCAATCATAAATTTGATATTACAGGGCAAAGTGTTGGTTTTCATCATGGTTTCAAAAGCCTTTACATGCATAAAAAATTGGCCTTTGTCATCGGCTGCACCACGGGCATATATTTTTCCGTCGCGCACATTGGGTTCAAAGGCGGGCGTGGTCCACAACTCATCTGGAGCAGAGGGTTGAACATCATAATGGCCGTAAACCAGCACTGTAGGTAAATTGGGGTCGATGATTTTTTCACCGTAAACAATAGGATGCCCCTTGGTGGGTTCAATACTCACATTTTCGGCACCTGCTTGTGTAAGGTGCTGGGCAACTGCAGCAGCACATTTTTGCACATCATTGGCAAAAGCGGTATCGGCACTAATGCTGGGAATGCGCAATAAGTCGAACAATTCATTCAAAAACCGGTCTTTATTTTCCTCTATATATGCTTTCTGGTCCATAGGGTCGCAAGTTACATAAGGCAATTTGCCTGTAAAAGCAATTGTGACTAAATCCTCTGTGGAAAGGGTGAATAGAAGATAAATTTCGCATTCTGCCCTTAAAAGTGTACATTTTGGTACTGGGTTTGCAAGGTTTGGAGGAATAGGAGTAAATTTGAACTTACAAATGCGAGGGTTTAAAAAAGGGTGGCTGGCAGCGTTTTTCATCCTGGTGGTATCTGTGAAGTTGGGCGCACAAGTGCAAAAGCAAACCTTGTATGTCGACCACAATTACCGTGCAGTATCTAAAGAAAGGGATGCCGCTTTTACCGTTTATGTTTGGGAAACCGGCGATACGGTTCGTTTTGAATCTTACAGCATTTCTCCCCGCATTAAATCTGAAGAAGGCTATTATCCCAAAGGAGAAGGTTATGATCTTAGAAATTGTCAACTCAAACGTTTTTGGCCCAACGGCAACTTAAGGTCTAAGGGAGAATTAAAGCACAGTTGGAATGAAGGAATATGGGAGTATTTTGATGAAGAAGGTACCATATATTCTGAGGTGGCCTATAAAGATGGAGTGATTCATGGTGATGCAAAGCGTTACTATAAAAATGGATTGGCCAAAACCTTTACTTATGTCAAAAACATCAGAGAAGGAGAGAGCATTTATTTTGATTCAACTGGCCGCATTTATGCTGTTTGCAATTACCACAACGACTCATTACACGGCATTTGCATTGAATATTTTGAAACTGGAATTATCAAAAGAAAAGCCAATTATCAATATGGAGTGTTGAGTACCGATACCCAATATTACGAAAATGGGAATGTATTTAATTGCGAATCATACGACAGCAAAGGCTTGGTGCATGGGCGCTGTATGATGTTGTTGCCCTCGGGTAAAATTGCCAGGTATGATGAATATTCGCATGGGGATTTGTTGCAAAACAACTGTGTGCACCCGCTAGCTGATGCCGATTATGAAGGCGATGATTGTCCGGAAAGACTGCGTGAAGCCAACTATCCTGGTGGAAAAGAGAAGTTTAATGAGTTTATTAATGCCAATCAGGATTACCCCGAAGAAGCCATGAAATGGAAACAACAAGGCTTGGTGGTTATGGATATTCACATCAATAAATATGGGGCAATTGTTGAAGTAACTCCTGAAAATATTATCCCAATGGGATTTGGCTTAGAGAAAGAGTGCGAAAGGCTTTTGGGCATGCTTAAAAAATTCGAACCCAAACAATTGAACGGAAAATACATTCCATCGCACATGAGTATCCCTTTTGTGTTTATTTTGTAACCCATAATGAACGATACTGCAAGAATATCTGTTGACACATTTAAAATGAACTTGTTTATATGGGAAGTAATCATAGCTGCAATTGTATTTACTGCAGCTTGGTTTATTCTTAAAAAGTTTAAAGAAAATGAAATGAAGGCCAAAGAAGAGAACAAAAAATTCAATAAAGGCCAATCGGGTCCTCAGTAATTCATGAATTTACAACACCAGCAAAATATTCGCGCACAACGTTTGGTGGTGGTTACCTCTTTGGTGTTGTTTGCGGCCAAACTCTATGCTTGGTATATTACCGATTCAGTAG
The DNA here is from genome assembly GCA_020853295.1 of Bacteroidia bacterium. Lineage (GTDB taxonomy): Bacteria > Bacteroidota > Bacteroidia > NS11-12g > UBA955 > JAGXTF01. The sequence goes on from JADYZD010000294.1 coordinate 33,130, forward strand.
CAGTGCTGTCTGATGCCTTGGAGAGCATTGTAAATGTAGTCAGTGGTTTTTTTGGCTTGTACAGTTTGTATTTATCGTCATTGCCCAAAGATAAAAATCACCCGTATGGACATGGTAAAGTAGAATTTCTTTCGGCAGGTGTGGAAGGAATCATGATTTCTATTGCGGGTTTCATTATCATTTATAAAAGTATTTTGGGTTTGCAAAATATGCATACTCCGCAATCTTTAAATTTAGGTTTGTGGATTATCACGGGTTCGGCAATTGTGAATTTTTTTATTGGCAGAATCGCATTGATAAATGGCAAGAAAAACAATAGTTTGGCATTAATTGCCAGCGGCAAACATTTACAAACAGATACCATTTCTACCTTGGGAATTGTAGTGGGATTGTTGGTGTTCAAATTTACAGGTTGGTTTTGGGTAGATCCAGCAGTGGCCATCGTTTTGGCATTTGTAATTATCTACCATGGTTTTAAAATCGTACGCCAAAGTGTGGCCGGAATTATGGATGAATCGGATTCTACCTTGCTCATAGAAATGGTGGCGTATTTAAACAAAAATAGAAGCGAAAATTGGGTGGATTTGCACAATTTAAGGATTATAAAATACGGCAGTGTATTGCACCTCGATTGCCATTTAACTGTACCTTGGTATTTGAATGTTCATGAAGCGCATGATGAAGTAGATAGGCTGCAGCATTTGTTGCAATCTCAATATGGTGATAGCGTGGAGTTGTTTGTACATACCGACGGTTGCCTCGATTTTTCATGCCGCATTTGCGACAAACAAAACTGTGGAGTACGCCAACATCCATTTGAAAAGCGAATGGAGTGGAATATGGATTTGATTTCTTCCAATTCTAAGCACCGCATTCCTGCTGCGCAATAACCAGTTTATCCCAGAATTTCCTAATTTTTGTCTGAATCCTTTCGCAAGAAAACCTGATGAAATGCGAAAACTCTTATATTTGAAGCGTATGCAATTTTCGCTATGGCGTATTTGGGTTTTACTTGCAGCAACTAGCTGTTTTGGCGGTACCTTAATTGCACAGGTGGGCTTCGATTCAACGCGCTTGTGGAACCAAATTACACCCGAAGAAAACACCAACACCACCATAGACAATAGTGATATTGCTACCAATACCGGCGGATTTTTCAAAACCGATAAAAATGACAACAATGAACAAATCATTGTCATTACAGGTGAGTTTATCAACCGCCTGAACTACAATACCTTGGGTGATGTGTTAAAAGACTTACCACAATTTGCAGTAAACCAACCAGGTTCCGGACTTCAAGGTGAAGTGTTTTACAGTGCTGGGTTAAATGGGAATGAAAATTGTGCCATTTTAATCAATGGAGTGCCCATTCATACCTTTTTTTCGGCAGGATTTCCACTTGCCGGAAATTTGCCCATTCGCCAGGCACAGAGAATTGAGATAATTTTAAACCCAGCCACTGCAAGGTACGGGAGTGGGGCTACCTTAGGTGTAATCAATATTATTACCCCACAAACAGAAAGGCCCGTATACATTAAAGCATCTATTAATGGCATGTCGAATTCGTCCAACAACTTAAGCTTGTTGGTGGGCGGTAAATTTGGGAAAGGCAGAAACACCGTGCGTTTTGATGTGTATGGCAATTTTTTAAAATTCAGCAACATTCGGTTGAATTCGGATACCCAAATTTATTCTATTCATAGTTATAGAAGCCAATTGTATCCTTATTTTAACAATACCAATTACAAGCAATTGCCGCCCGATAATGGACCCGTAGAACATGAAAGCGATCTTACCGGATTGAATGTGTATTACAGAAATTTTCATTTCTTATTTCACAGTTCCAACAGAAAAGACCAAGCATCAAATGGACTCAATCCAATGGCGATGTACAGAGATATTGCCAATTTTTTTGTGTCGGATAGGCAATTGAATTTTGCCATTTCATACGATGCCAAAAAGAAACACCACCGCGATTTTTTTCAATCCCGTTTCTCGTATTACAAAATTCAAACAGGTAGCGCCGCCAAATATATTTTTCCAGGGGTAAAACAAGCTGGCTTCGATTACTTGATTGAACGCTTGAAAGGCACAGTGCCGCAAGATTCCATCACACCCATAGTGGAAAGAAATCTAAGGGATTGGGATGAAAATTATTTTGACCAGGTGCGGTTTCTTAGGGGTGGTTCTGTGGATATTGTGCTGAATTATTTGCGGCAATATGAGTGGAAAAACTTTTTCTCCAGCTTCGGATATTCATTAACAGTTTGTGGAGGATCAGCCATCAACAAATACACCCGATTGCTTGAAAATAATATTTTTTTTAATAACGATTCGGCATATTCTCCAAACAATATTGGGAAAATGAATGCGTATCTCACTTCCTTTTCCAATTTTGTGGTTTCTCTTGGTTACAGGTATAAGTCGTTTGATATTGAATTTAGAAGTTTGATTCAAAATGGCAATAATGTTATTGTAAGCAATCAGAATTTTTATTCAAAAGCATTTTTAATGCCTTCTGTAAAAATTTCGTACAAAAGAAATGGAGGCAAGCAAACCTATTATTTCAATTACAGCACGGGCATGGATATGTTTAATCCCACCCGATTGGAGAATCAGTATCGGTTTAACATAGACGGTGACAACCTGCTTGAATTCAATAGAAACTTTGCTTTGTATGGCATTACAGAAAAAAAGCAAGTTACCTTGGGTATTAGAAATTCATACTTGTTTTATTCTAAAACCACAGGCATACCACTAATTGGGTTTTATGATGATAGGATGGTGTATTCGAAAACAGCCACCCCCAATACCCGTTATTATGGCAATTATACGGTTTCTGGTTCTATGTTGCAGCATTATGGAATTACCTTGATTTCAAAGGATTTTAGTACAGCTATATTAAACAGCACACTTGAAGTTAATCCTGATTCTGTAAGAAGGAGAAATCAATTGAGATTTGGAATTACCAGCCTTGCCATGTTCTCTTTTCAGCGGTTTACTTTACCCAAATTGGAAGGCGTTCAAAAGACCAATTATTTTACTCCAGCAAATAGGATTCGATTGAATTTTTATATCAGCAAAGGTAAGAATTGGGTGTTTACCACTTTATATAACTACACGGGCAAAACCCGTCCTTCATTTTATTATGATGTTATAGTGCCCAACAAACACACTTTTGACATGATGTTTCATTATAGTTTTTCAAAACAATTTTCGGCCAATTTGAAATGGTTTAATATTACAGGAAGGGATTTGTATGGGCCACAGGCTACCGGTTCAGTGGATGATCTGTACTTGCAGCCACAACGGTATCAGAAGTTTTTAATCAC
>JADYZD010000295.1 GCA_020853295.1 Bacteroidia bacterium
CCACTGTAATTGCCTCTACTGTTAATTCCGTTCCATTTACAAAACCTTCACAAATCATTCTGTTATTTCGCACAAAAGGCTTTGCAAAATCAAAGGCCCATTCCAAATCCTCAATTCCTTGTAATACGGAAATTCCACGTCCTGAGCCCCCGCTGTCGGTAGGTTTTATCACACATGGAAAACCAATATTCTGAATGCCTTCTTTTAATTCATTTAGGGTGGAAAACACAAAATATTTGGGATTGGGAATGCCATTGTTTTTCCAACAATCCCTCATTATCCCTTTGTCGGTAGCAGCCAAAGCTGCCTCAGGTGTAATGCCCCTAAGACCGAGAGATTTAGAAACAATTGCAGCAGAAACAGTACCCCAATCATTTATTGGCATAATAGCATCAACAGGATTTTGGGTTAAAAATTCCAAAAGCGTGTTGGGGTCAGAAAAATTCAAGTGTTTAAATTCGTTTGCAAATGGCGCTGCAGGCGCGTTTTCATTGCCGTCAATAGCAAGTGCATAGTAACCCGCATTGCGAAGTTCCTTGTATACTTGAATGTTATAAAAACCAGCTCCTAAAACTGCAATTTTTTTCACTTAAACCAATGGATTATTTTCAGGATTAAATTTGTTGGAATCGGGTTCATTCAAATATTTTTTTAAACAAACCGTGTCGTATGTGCTCCATTTTCTTCGGTCGATACAATCGAACCAAATATCTTCTTGTTCTTCAATCCAGTCCAATTTTTTGAGAAATTCTTCTGTATGCAATTCTTTGGGTATAATAATCACCCCACTATCGTCGCAAACAGCAATGGTGTTGTCGTATTGGGCACGTCTTTGTTCAATAATTTTCTCATCCAAATCCACATCATTTTTTACGTTAAAACAGCCAATAGGTGATACACCTTCTACCCAAATGGCATAATTTTCTTTTATTAAATGGGGAATATCTCTGAGTTTGCCCAAAACTACTAGCGCTTCTGACTGCCTATAAAGCATTAAATATTTGGTAACCAAGTCGCCAAAAATGGCCCTATCCCCACATTCAAAAGGCTCAGTAATTATTACATACCCCGGTTCTATATCTGCAATTTGACGGTGGTGTTCATAATTGCTTTCTCGCAAGGCGTATGTCCACTTAACCAAGCCCACTTTAAAATGTCTTTGGTTAATGGGGTAGAGCTTTCCACTAAGCAATCCGGTTTTGTTCATACAGTCTGCCACCTCAGTGGAGCTGATTCTATTTTGACGAATTTTTTGAATGATTCTGCCAGTAATTTCCATGTGTATTGGTTTTATGAATTCAACAAATAATCTCTAACCATTTCACCCATGGTGCAGGTTGTGTAATTATTTTGATTTAAATAGTTCAGATTGTCGAAAAATATTTGTGTATTAAAGGCAAGTAATCCGTGAGGTTTATCATTGCTCAAAAACTCATAAGGATGTGCAATGATATTTAAATATTCGCCTTTAAAATTGTTTAAACCCATTTGAAAAATATGGGCATGATAACACGGGTTGATGTACCTAAGTACATTGGGCTCTGTGTCGTATGGTGATGATATATGTGCTACGCTTATAGGAAATTCAGGGGTTGCATAACAATCCGTACCCGGAACTCGGTAGTCGGTAACTGAAGGAAAATAGGGCTGTTCAGGTGTGTTTTCCCAATCTCTTTTGGCCATATCCCATTGATAATTGGGCCTTGGAAGTGCACTACAATCAGCCATTAAATCAAAATTATTAATTGCTTGCATCGTAAGGTTGGTATGGTAGGTCCAACCCATGCGCAATAAATCCATGTTGTATTTTTGGGACTTTGCAAAATTGCGGTTCAATTCATCCACAACAGCAGATTCGTTGGTATTTTGAATCCAATTATTGCCGTCTTTTACATAGGAATGAAAGTGCCAACCCAGTTCATGTCCGTTGTCCAGCAACCAATCCAGCTTGTCTTTGTGCTGAACAAAAATATAATCTGCCCTTCCAAATCTATGGGCAATTTGATCATCGATTCTAATAAACCAGGTGGTTTTTAACCAAGGATTTTGAATGCAAAAATTCTGAAATAATGGAAAACACAATTCAAATTCGTCAACAAACCCACCTGAGGTATAATCCACCAAATCCAAATCAAAAGTTACAGCCACTTTCATTATAAAATTCCCCTTTCCTGAAGCTCGTTTGAGGCTAAAATAATGTGAGAAACATCTTCGGCCTGCAATTGGGGCAGAATAGGGATACTTACCGTAGAATTAAAAACAGCACAAGCGCCTGGAAATTCCGCATCGGGAAGATTTAAAATGCGGTGAATGAGGGCATCTACCCCTTTTCGCACATGTATACCTTTTTCCAAATAAGCCGCTTGAATGTGATCCCAATTTTGTTCCGAACGAATGATGTAGCGGAAATTCATGGATTTACTGGCCAATGAATTCATAAAATGGGCCAGATTTGGATGTAATTCTTGGTTAAATCTCTTTGCTATTTCTGACCTTTTTTTAAGGTTCTTTTCAATACTGTTACACATTGAAAGTGCCAACCCAGTTCATGTCCGTTGTCCAGCAACCAATCCAGCTTGTCTTTGTGCTGAACAAAAATATAATCTGCCCTTCCAAATCTATGGGCAATTTGATC
>JADYZD010000296.1 GCA_020853295.1 Bacteroidia bacterium
AATCAAATTAGACCCGATGTAGAAAATACCGTGACCATTAGTGAAACCAATGGTAAAGCCATGACCTATACCCTAGCAGTGGTAGATGAAGGCTTATTAGATTTAACACGATTTAAAACACCAGATCCGCACAATCATTTTTATGCCCGCGAAGCTTTGGGTGTTAAAACTTGGGACCTATACGATTATGTAATGGGCGCATTTGGAACCCAATTTAATAGGGTATTGAGTATTGGTGGCGACGAAGGAATCAATAGAAAATCGAAGAGCAATAAGGCCAAAAGATTTAAGCCTGCGGTTAAATTTATAGGACCTTTTCATTTGGGTGCTAATCAAAAACACAGTCACCAAATAAATATCCGCGACTATGTTGGTTCAGTCAGAGTAATGGTGGTGGCGGGTTACGAAGGAGCTTATGGCTTTGCAGAGAAAGCGGTGCCTGTTAAAAAACCATTGATGATTTTGGCCACCTTGCCAAGGGTACTTAGACCCAATGAAACGGTGAAACTGCCTGTAAACGTTTTTGCGCTCGAAAATAATGTAAAGCTAGTGAATGTGCAGGTAACAGGAAATAACTTGGTAGAAGTGATGGGAAGCAGCAAAAAACTCATGAAGTTTAGTCGACCAGGTGATGAAATAATTGATTTTGATTTGCGTGTGAAAAAAGGTTTGGGCATTGCCAAGGTAAAAGTGGTGGCAAGCTCAGGAAATGAAAAGGCAGTTTATGAAGTTGAACTCTATGTGGAGAATCCAAATCCATATGAAAATAAAGTGTATGAAGGAAGCATGGAAGCCAATGCGGCGGTTTCACTCTCTTATGATTTACCTGGCATGGAAGGCACCAATACCGCAAGTATAGAGGTATCTAGCATCCCTCCTATCAATTTAGAAAACAGACTGAGGTACCTTGTTCAGTATCCGCATGGATGTGTTGAGCAAACTACTTCGGCAGTATTTCCACAAATTGCCCTGAACCGATTGATGGAGTTAAACGAAGGTTGGAAAAAGGAAATTGATAAAAACATCAAGGCAGGTATTGCTCGCTTGAAAGGATTTCAAACAGCCGAAGGTGGAATGAGTTACTGGCAGGGAGAGCAGCAGGCAGATGAGTGGGCAAGTAATTATGCAGGACATTTTATGTTGGAAGCACAAAACGCAGGATATTCCTTGCCACTTAATTTTTTAGTGAATTGGAAAAAGTACCAACGTAACAAAGCATTGGCTTGGACAAGCAGCGAAAACATGGGAACAGATTTTACTCAGGCTTATCGTTTGTATACACTTGCATTAGCTAAGTCGCCAGAATTGGGTGCCATGAACCGATTGAAAGAACAAGCTAAAATGAGTTCTGCCACCAGGTGGAGATTGGCTGCCGCCTATGTGCTTGCCGGTAACAAAGACGCTGCTGCAAGTTTGGTGAAAAATGAAAAACTGCAAGTGGTGAATCAGCAAACTTTAGAAATGGATGAAACCTATGGTGCACCAGAACGCGATGAGGCCATGTTATTGGAAGCACTCATTCTAATGGGCGATCATGCCAAAGCAAATATCTTGCTTAAAAAAGTATGTGCCAATTTGGGTGGCAATAATTACATGAGCACACAAAGTACAGCATACTCTTTATTGGCTGTAGCTACTTTAACAGGTAGGTTTAACAGCAACCAAGTATTGGAGTTTGATTATACCGTTGAAGGCAAAACACAAAACTATAGAACCAAAGGTCAGCTTGCCCAAATACAAATTCCTGTGAGTGGAACCCGTGGAGGCAAGGTTACCGTTAAAAACAAGAGCGGACAATTAAGCTTTGTTCGACTTATAACTAGGGGTCAGCCAGAGATGGGCAAACAAACCAGCGAGCAAATTAATTTGGGCATGGAAGTGGTGTACAAAACCATGCAAGACCAAGTGATCAATCCAACAAGCATTGTGCAAGGAACTGATTTTAAAATTGAAGTCACCCTAAGCAATCCCGGACTCATGGGCAATTATAAAAACATGGCCTTGTCGCAAATTTTACCATCGGGATGGGAGATTCACAATGCGCGTATGGATAATAATGCAACAGAAAATAAGTATGGTGTACCACGTTATCAAGACATCAAAGATGATAGGGTTTACTCTTATTTTGATTTAGGTCAGAAACAAAAAGTAACCTATGTAATCTTGCTCAATGCATCTTATTTAGGCAAATTTTATTTACCTGGATTTACCTGCGAAGCCATGTATAATGGCGCAGTTCATGCAAGAGAAGCAGGCAAATGGGTAGAAGTAATACCTAAGCCATAGAGATAGGTTTTACATGCAAATAGGATTAAAAAAAGTGAGCAAAAAATACCGCTATGGTTTACTTGCTTTGCTGCTTATTGCCTTTTGGTTTTGTTTGCCCAAGCCGCTATTTAAGCGACCCTACTCGGCCATTTTGCTCGATAAAAATGGTAAGCTATTGCAAGCAAAAATAGCCAATGATGGACAGTGGCGATTTAAAGAAACCACAGAGGTACCAGAGAAATTTGCACAAGCCATTATCTGTTTTGAAGACAAGAGATTTTTCTATCATCCCGGCATAGACCCCATAGCATTGTCAAGAGCTTTCTGGCTGAACCTAAAACATGGTGGAGTAAAAAGTGGAGGCTCAACCTTGAGCATGCAGGTGATACGTTTATCTAGAAACAAATCGCGCAACGTGTATCAAAAATTGGTGGAGATGCTGCTAACACTGAGGTTAGAGCTTGGATACAGCAAACAAGAGATTCTTACCTTGTATGCAAATCATGCACCCTTTGGTGGCAATGTGGTTGGATTGCAAACAGCAGCATGGCGGTATTTTGGTAGAAGTGCTGCGCAATTATCTTGGGGCGAAGCAGCCAGTTTAGCCGTATTACCTAATAGCCCTGCCTTGGTTCGGCCCGACAAAAACAGAAACTTGCTCTTAGAAAAACGCAATGCTTTGTTAGATAAAATGCAGCAACAAGGCATCTTTGATGCACAAACATGTGCCTTGGCAAAACTAGAGCCCATACCCAGTGCAGCCTTGCCATTGCCCAACTATGCACCCAATTTATTGGCCTCCTTGCAACAAGGAATTTACGGCGAAGAAGGCAAAAATTCAATGATTGCAACCATTGTAGATTTGGGATTACAAAATAGGGTGAATGATATTTTAGAAAGACACCATCAATCGCTGAAAGGCAA
>JADYZD010000297.1 GCA_020853295.1 Bacteroidia bacterium
CAACCACAATACCACAAAATTGCGGTCGGGTAAAAGGAACAACCCACGGATGCGGATATTTACATAACTGATATGAATCAAATAAAATGCGAATGATGCATTGCCCAACAATACCAATAATTTGCTCGAAAAAAATCGCTGTAACCATGTGCGTTCTTGAATCAAACCCAACAAGGCAATTGTGGTAAAACAAGGCAACAAAATATTGTGCAACAACAGCCCAACTGGATGATCGGTGCCATGGTGAAACTTATCTGCTTGAAACAACCCAATAATATATGCCACCAAAAAAATACCTAAAAAACCAAAAGCAGTTTTGTGCTTCAATTTATCGAACATTATAAAGTTGTTTTTCTTAAGCATTACTGCAAGCAACATGCCCATGAGAAACTCAAATCCGCGGCCCGGAAATGTGCCTCCCAACAAGAAGGAAAGCGGCCTAAACCAATTGGCTTTATTGATGTGGTTGAGGTACAATATTTCCCCAATTCCGTAGGAAATGCCCAACAAAATCACAACAAAACCCAAGGCATACAACAGGTGTTTTCGTTGCAAAAAAAACAACAATGGGGCAAACATATAAAAAGTCATTTCTACGGTTAAAGACCAGGCCTGTGCTATGCCATTCAAATTGTATTGGTTCGAAAATCCATGTGCTAAAGTAAATGTAAGTGCAGAGAATTTTCCGTTGCCAAAAATGGGATCAATGCTGTAAGCCAATAAAATTAGCCAATACAAGGGCAAGATGCGCAGCATGCGGCCCAATGCATATTTGACATACCCTTTACCAGTTTGTAATGGGGCATCCTCATAGGTCCAAGAAATTAAGAATCCACTCAGCACAAAAAACAGCGAAACACCTATGTGGAATTCATTAATTACCCGCAAAAATTCTGGGTGCAACATTTCACGCCAGTATTTGCGGTTGTGGTAAACAAATACCATAGTGGCTGCCAAACACCGGAACCCAGTAAGTGCCAAAAAACGGGGCATAAGCTGCGAATGTAAGCATGCCCCGTTTTCAAGCCAAATAGACAGTTAATTATTCTCTAAGAATAACCAGTTTCAACTTCCATGTTTCGCCCGATGGTTCTGTTCCAGTAAGCACATAAGTACCCTGTGCTAAGGCATTTAAATTGCACTTGCCATGCTGCAGTTCAAAGTTGCCACAATACACTCCAGATATGCTGTAAACCTGTATGCTTTTTGCAGCGGTACCTCTAATGGAAACCATGCCTTCTGTTGGATTTGGATAAAATGAAATCACCGAACCCTGCAGATTCTTTATTGAATTCACATCCAACACATGCACGATATAGGCTGGTTGAGAAGGCGTATCGGGGTAAATGGCCGGACAGAATTTTTTCACATTTGGAGCCACAGAAAATGTATCGTACTGCTGCAAGAATACCATGTAATCTCCAGCAACAGTATACGTATGCGTAACATTACTCTTGGAGTTCAAGTTATCCAATTCACCATCACCGTAGAACCATGTGAAATCTGCACCTGCGGTTGCAGAATCAGAAGTATTTATAAATTCCACTTCATCATTCACATTAACGGTAATTTCTTTTTGTGAAGATGTAGCAAATTCAAAAGCAGGCCGAGCACCCGGAATTTTAACCCAACGCTTGAAGGTATCCAATCCGCCTTGCCAGGTTTTTAACTGATAAACTATTTGATACCACCCATTCCGATTGTATTTATGAAACACGCGGTAAGGCAAGCCTGAATCGGTAGGCGAATTTCTGGAATAGGTATTTACCCTTCCATCACCCCACTGGATGCTCCAATAATTAATAAAATCCAGCATTAAAGGATTTCCCGATTCTGTTTTGGCATTAGAATGCGGAATTATCAATTCGGCTTTGTCCTTAAAATCGACGATAGAATTGCAAGAAGGTGTAAAAATTTCGGCATCGAATTTGGCTTTCAAATCCGTAATATAAACACGTCCCGTAAAAGTATCCAAACATCCAGCACTGTCTGTTAATATGCACCTAAACGTGTACACACCTGTATCTTGATTATAATACAAAGCAGTAGGACCACCGCCGCCCAATTGTATCCAAGGACTCGAGATACTTCCCAAGCCCGAGCCACCATAAGGGGCACCCCCAAAAATGGTTTGGGGTTTGGAAGTATCATCATCCGCTTTGCTCCAGTCCCATTTGGTTGGTACAATTTTAATTCCATTATTGGGTTTTCTCCATGAATTGTTATCGTGGTCCCAAGTGCCAAAATTTATGGGATCCGGATGGAAATACCTGGGTTCAATATTAATCGACAAACTAGTACCCATATTTCTTGTCACAATTGAATCGGGATAATCCACAAAATGGGCAAAACCTACAATACAAGGATATACACTAGAAACTGGGCAAGCAGCATTTTTTGACAGCATATTTCTGCTTAATAAATAATAACCATTGTGGTTGGGTTTAAAAGTGTATTCATGCACCCATTTCCCGTTTCTAAAAATACTATCTACAGGAATTAAACTGGTATCTCTTGGGTGCAAAATAATTTTAGCAGAAGACGCAGGTTGGGTATAGTACCTCAACAACATTTCAAAACTGGAAACATCGATACAACCCCTTGCCCCAGAAGCAGGATTACCGATGGTTCCCTTTTTATTCCAAATCATTTTATGCAGCTTTTTACCATCTATCGCATAGGGGTCAAAACCCTTTAATATCAGCTCATTTTTTAGTGGTTCCCATGCGTTAGAAAAATCTACAATTGTATCCAATTGCAAAATTCTTGCTGTAACTATGGTGTCGGGTTTGCGGTATATTTTTGGGTTCCCATTTTTCCAGTAATTGGTACCGGGAATTTGCACAGGATCTTGGCCACCGCGGGTAACCACGATGTAATTGTAATATTTAGTGCTGCCCGAATCTTTTAAGGTGCTGTTGTAATAATATTTTTCTTTTATATATTTTTCGCTATGCAATGAATACGTTGGTCCTGCATTTTCAGTTGAAATATTAAAGACTATTTCGCTTACATCGCCAGCATAAGTGCGGTTGGAAGATGGATGTGCCATGCGCACAGAATCATATTTACATACTTTAAAATATCCATTATTATTATTCGCACCAAATTGGGTATTTACCTTAAAATCGGGATTTGTTTTTTGAAAACAAACCAAATTATCATACCACTGTGTATCTGCACACAAGGGTTTGGTGCCGCTTTTACTCACTCCATTTCCTACGATGATACCAATCGTTGGGCAGCCTGTTTTAGCGCAAATTTCATTGTCTACATATTGGTGTGAGAATGTGCTTGGGGTATTGCCATACAACTCATATCCTGGGTAAGGAAGGCCTGGTGGTAAACCGCCTATTTGCAACCCATTAAGTGGGGTGAAATTGTTTTTTCCGCAACTTGAATCATAATTAATTTGAACATCACTAAATGTGGTACCTGGTTTTAAACCATCCAATAAAAATGTGATGCCATAATTGGGTTGCGACCCTCCAAAAGAAGGAATTCCAGCAATGCGAAGCCCCGCGCCAGTTCCGCCTGCTTTAGGATTCATCATCACCACTTGTTTAACGGCTTCACTCTGGCAATGCATGGGATGAAGCATATCTCTTTGAATCAATTTAACATCAAAAGCTGAAGGAATTTTACTGTAATACATATCCCTGTATTTTCCGAAATCAACAGTATAATCAATGCCTTTTGTTCCTGCATAATTTGCCTTAAACCTAGAAATGATTTTTGGTTTGTCGCCATAACTTGCCCGCATTTGATAAAAGGCAGCAGGAATGGTATCTGTTCTACCAGATTTGCTAAATAAAAACCTCACGGAATCAGCAGTGTTTATTTGATAATTGGCCGGTACACTTACAACCGCAGGTCCGGTAAAATTGGTAACAGTTCCTGATGGAGAAACCAGACTCAATTTTTCGCCAGAAAGTATTTGTACATTTAATGGGGAATTAAACA
>JADYZD010000298.1 GCA_020853295.1 Bacteroidia bacterium
CTAGACACTATAGGTAAATCGGCCAATGCGGCATTGTAATTATCCCTAAAAAAGCTGCTTAAAAAGTAATGGCGGTTTTGGTCATAATTGTCTGCTGTAAGCCTAAATTCATTTAATTGGGCCCCACCTTTTAAAACTGTTTCAGTGCGTTGCCCTTTGTTTTGAGAGAAAACTGTTTTGATATTGGTATTGCCCAATTTGGTTCCTGCGGAAATACCAAAAAGGTTGTTACTGGGCTTAATGAGTTGTGTAGGCAGGTTTAAACTTACATTACCCACCTGAACATCTTTTAAAATACCATCGGGTTTGCCTTTCCAGCCCAAATTGGTTTGGTTGTCGAAATCAAATGCAGCTTCTGTATCGTAGTTGATACCCAATTTTACAAATTCACCAACACTACCGTTGGCACTTATTTGTAATTGTTGGTCAAAAACAGGAACGAAATACTTTTGTTGTCTTTTACTAAAATTGGGATTTCGGTTTACATTCATGCTGCCACCCAATTTTACCATGGCTGATCCATTGAGTTGAAAATCGACACCTCCTTCACCAAAAATTTTGGAAATGGTGGGGTTCGTTAATTCTCCTTTCACATAGTCGGTAATACTCCCTTTGCCGCGCCCATTAATGGAATACGATGTATTCTGTGTTTTGTCCCTTAAGTATTGACGTTGTTTTTCGGTATTTACTTTCTTGAAATATTCAACCACTGAAAGGCTATTGCCGGTGGGATATGACATGCCGCCAAAAGTGCGGTATTCGTCGTAACGGTTGGTTTTGGGGTTATATCGCCATTCAGATTGAATGGGATTGGTGAGGTCAACATTGGTGCCTTGTGTAGGCTTTTCCCAAGATTTTTTTGGGGTAATGTTGTACTTCAGTTTTGTACTATCGGTAGTGCCTTGTGCAAATGAGAACTGTGGAGATGCCACTAAAAACAAGCCAAGAGCCGCAAGAACCCAGTTGATCTTTATAGAAAATTGCTTCCTTTTTCGGAATTCTGATGAAAATGTCATTTGATAAAAAACTCTAGTTGTGTAAGGCTGTAGCTATAGGCTTTTTTCTCTTTCTTGTAAATCTGCAATTAAAGTATTTTCAGTGAATTTTTTATCAAGTCTTCAACAGACATTTGTAATTTTCCATTTTCGGTAACTTTTACCCCTGCTTTTTCAGCTGCGGCGCGGTTGTACCCAAGTGTGGTAAGGGCGGCTAATGCCTCTGAGGTATTGTCGCTGGTACCTGCGGCCGACATGGGTAATCCTTTCTTGCTTTTGCCACCAAGCCTATCGCGGAGTTCCAAAACAATTCTTTGGGCTGTTTTTTCACCAATGCCTTTAATGCTTTTAAGCAAGCCTACATTGCCGTTAAGTATAGCAGATGTAAGGGCATCGGGTTCCAAACTAGAAAGCATAATTAGGGCGGTATTGTTGCCCACGCCCGAAACAGAAGTGAGCCATTGAAACATTTCGCGTTCAGCAGGGTCGGCAAAGCCAAAAAGCAGCACTGCAACAGGGTTCTGGTTCTCTACCTTAAATACTTGTTCGGTGAAAAGTTGCGCCTGTTTAAGTTGCTTAATCCTTTCATAAGTATTGATGCTGATATTGATGAGGTATCCAATTCCGTGGTTCTCTAAAACCACATGTGTTGGACTAATCCTTTCAATGTTTCCGCTGATAAAATCGTACATACCTAATGTTGCGAAGATACAACGGAATTTAGGCATGTTTATTCCATTTTTACTGTCATAAAAATGTCATGCTTGAGGTGCTGAAATTTAAGTAAAATGAAACCAGTGAAACTGCAGGAGTTTTACATCTGTAGTTTTGGTGCAAACTACTTGCTATACCTGCGTTGGCGCCACCAAAAATTAAGCAAGCCAAATAGGGCAATTGCAATTATAGGCAAAGCCACATTTACTTGTTGCCAAAAAACTTTTTCCGATTTTATACGTGTAGGGTCCAACAACCGAAGTCCCAATTCTTTGCCCCTAATTTCAATCAATCCATTGTCATCAATCATATAATCAATGCAATTGAGCAAGAATTTTTTGTTGGCAAAGGTGATTTGAGAGAACCTATCATAGCCGGTGGGGAAAGTAACCCCTCTGCCACTAACAAAGTTTCGCATAATGTCGCCATCAGCAAGCACTATCATTTTGCTGTTGCCTTCTAGGATAAATGGCAAGCCCGTAAACTTCTTTTGGTTGGCAAATGCAGATTTGAACTTGCCTTCCATTAACAAACCACTGGTATGAATGCCGCCGTTCATGGTCTTTACATAATCCTTGCTTTTGCCTTGCATGTAGGCCGACATTAACTCAATGGTAGCTGGGGCGGTATTGGTTTTGGTATAGGTGGAACTGGTAAGCAATGGAACCATATTAATTCCTTCGCGTACTTTGGGTTTTAATGTTGCTGGGAATTGGCTCCATACAGCCCCTACATTCCGGGTAATGAGGTGATTGTCATCGCCAGTAAACAGAGGGAAATAATGAAAATTCACCATTTCAGGTCTTCCACCCACTGGAACTGGAATTCTGTTGCATACTGCATCTTGCAACATATCGCTGTTAAAGGAAACACCATAGGTAAATAATGAGGCATTGATGTTTTCCAAATTGCGGTCGATGGCAATTACGGTTTCGCGGGATTGAAAACTATCAATTTCAATGTTTACAGGGTCTATCATCCACAAAACTTTACCACCTTTTAACATAAATTGATCAATTAAATACAATTCTGCGGGAGTATAGTCAGTGAGGGGTTTTACCACCATTAACAGGTCAGACAAATTTAACCTGCGTTGCAAACTGTTGAGCAGTATAAGGTCTGCGCTGTCGGGGTTGGCTTGCATTTTCTGCAGAAACGGAGTGCCCGCATTGGGGTCGGCAACATTGAGATTTACCGATTCTACTGAATAATATTTTTGCAATTCATTGGCAAAAAATCCCACACGTTCATCAATCATTTCTCCATTGCCGTCTGCTACAATAATTTTCTTTTGTTTTACCGTTACACATTGTCGCAATGCATTGGCCATTTCATATTCAATATTGTCAATCGAACTTTGAATATTGTCTTCAATACTTTTGGCAACATCATAAGTAAAAAAAGTGGCGGCAATGGTTTTGCCTTTGTAATTGAATTCAGCACCAGGAACCAGATAGCGAATTCGGGTTTCATCGCCTTCTTCATCATCTACATCGCGCACAGGTTCTATGCCTTTTTGCACAAATCCTTCTAATATTTTGGCCCTTTCTGTATTTTCTTTTCCTGCAAGTGGATCGAGAATTTCAATATCAATTTTATTTCCAGATGCCTCTCTAAACTCGTATGCCATATCGCGCAATTCATTTCTCAATTGCTTAAAATGCCTGCTCATTTCACCTTCAAGGTAAAATTTACAATACATTTTTTCTGTAAGTTTTGCGCTTAATTTTTTGCTGGTTTCACTTAAAGTATATCGTTTTTCTTTTGTAAGGTCGAAACGCTTATAATAGAATCCCGACAAGGCATTGGCGATAACAATAACCACCATTACAACAGCGAATTCGAGCCAACTTTGGGTTTTATACAATCTGCGTTTTGACATTACCATTTTCTGCTTTCATAAACCAGTTTTGTAAGCCAAATAAACATGGCCGAAAAACCCAAGAAATAGACAACATCACGGGTGTCTAAAACCCCTCTGCTTAGGCTGTAATAATGATAATCCAGGCCAAACCAGTCAATGCTTTTGCCTATAGATTCCAACCATTTTATATCACCTAACATGCCCAGTAAAACATAAGAAGTTAAACACAGCAACATACTTAAAATGAGTGCAACAATTTGGTTTTCTGTAATTGCTGAAGAAAATAAACCGATAGCAGTATAAGCGGCACCCAGCAATACCAAGCCGAAGTAGGAGCCCCACATTGCACCGGTATCAATATTGCCTTTAGGATCGCCCAATTCATTGATGGAAAAATAATAAATCAATGTAGGTATTAATGCAAAAACAACCAATGTAATGTTGGCGAAATATTTTCCTAAAATCACACCCAAGTCACTAATGGGTCGCGTGCTCAAAGTTTCTAAAGTACCCAATCTTTTTTCTTCGCTAAAGCTGCGCATGGTAACTGCCGATACCAGAAAAATAAACACATAGGGAGCAATATTAAACATCACCGACATGCTCGAAAGACCTAAGTCGAACACTGTATTTCCGCCCAATACCCACATGAACAATCCTGTAATCATGAGGAACACAATCATCACAATATAGGCAGTAAGTGAGCTTAGAAAACTGCGTATTTCTTTTTTATATATTACCCACATTTCCTGTTAATTTTCTAAATACATCTTCCAAACTATTTTTTTCACTCGCCAGTTCAAGCACCTCGTAATTGTTGGCCAAAGCAAAGTGCGATACATTTTGTCGCAATTCAGGAATATTTCCTTCAATTCTCCACTGGTTTTCTCCAGTTTTTAACACCTGGGTAACCCCTGAAATTTGTTTTAAATCTTGTTCAGAAATTGCCGAACCAAATTGAATTCTCACTGCAAAACTTGCATTGTCTTTATTTCGCAAATTGTCCAGTGTGTCATTGGCAACAATATTCCCTTTGTCAATAATAATTACCCTATCGCAAATGGCTTCTACTTCTTGCATAATATGGGTTGAAATCATAATGGTTTTTTCTTTCCCCAATTGGCGAATTAAATCCCGCATTTCAACAACTTGATTGGGGTCCAAACCGCTAGTAGGTTCATCAAGAATGAGCACTTCCGGATCGTGAATAATGGCTTGGGCCAAACCCACACGTTGGCGGTAACCCTTGCTCAATTGTTTCAGTTTTTTATGTTGTTCTCTTACCAGGCCTGTAAGTTCAATAACTTCTTGCACACGGGCTTTGGGCTTTTTTACCCCTCCCAAATCGGCAGCAAAGCGCAAATATTCTTTTACAAACATTTCCAAATACAGGGGATTGTGTTCTGGCAAATAGCCCACACGTTTGCGAACTTCAATGCTATTTTCGCCAATATCAAATCCACAAACTTTGGCGCTGCCTTCAGTAGGCGGAATAAAGCAGGTAAGGATTTTCATGGTTGTGCTTTTGCCAGCACCATTGGGACCTAGAAAGCCAATAATTTCTCCTTTTCTTACCTCAAAGGAGATGCTGTTTACGGCAACTTGCTCTCCATAGCGCTTGGTAAGTTGGTTTACTTCAATACTCACAGGATTGCAAAAATAGTGGGGTTCATGGATTTAAGAATATCGGGTTATCAACCAAAAGTGGATTTGACACGACTGTGTATAACGGATATGGGTAGGTGTTTATTGGCAATGGCCCAATTATGGGGCCAATATGGTGTGTTGTCCGCGAAAAACCAAAGGTTTTTCGCGCCTGTTTTCTACTTGTAATACATAAAAATAATTGCCTGCTGACAGCGATAAACCCATGTTTTCCTTGGTATGTCCCACCATTTTGCCGGTGACATCATACACCTGCAGCAAATAGTTTTTCCCTTCTAAACCCAAGGGTTTAAAGAAATTGTCGAAATGAATTGCCTGTATAAATATCGGGTTGATTGAGTTCCAATGTCCGTTGCCCACCACAAGGATTTTCTCCATAGTATCGCTGCACCAGTAAGTTTGGGCAATGAGCCGAATAGTATAGCTGCTATCTGCCTTGGGATAGGTGTACCATGGTGATGGCAAATTGCTGCTTTGACTGTGACTTGGATAGTTGAAAAACCAGGAATAAGCCAGCGGATCTTGTGAATCTATAGAGCTTTGATTTGAGAATTTTATGGTGGTATTGTCAATAGAAACGGAGTCTGATGGTAAAATGCTAAACAGGGCTTGTGGATTGTCCTTCGACTCCAGCCTAAAGGTATCTGTTGATTCGCATCCTGTTTCAGTATTTTTGACAATGAAATTCCACAAACCAGCTTTGTCTGCAGTGAAAATGTTTTTGTTGATCATTGCCGAGCCAAATTCTTTGGAATCTGTATTCCCATTAAATGAATGAATTTTAAACCATGAGTTTTGTGCACTCGGTGGCTTATTGTCTGCCAAAAAAATAGAGGTAAGGTCATATTGGCCAAACTTGCAGAACGGTTGTGGGTCTGTTGCTGTTAGAATAGGTTCTGGAAAAACCCTTACTTCAGTAGTTTCTTGCGACTGACATCCGCTTACCAAATCTTTAACCGTGAATTTTAACTGGTAATTTCCAGAATAAAAATTCTCACTGGGTTTTCCAAACAACAATACCCATTTGGTGCCTGTTCCGCTGCTGTCAATAAGCACTTTTGTTGGGTCCACGCCAGATGGAACAGATAACACATCCCATTTTTGAGCATTCCCCAATTTGGTTTTTGGACGCATTACAGAGCTGTCTAAATGGGCAAATCCTTTATCTTGGCAATAGTAACTGGTATCTAATACTATTGTTGGGTTTCCATGAATTCTCAAATCTATGGTTGATGTATTACTACAACCATTGGTGTCTTGGGCCCAAACCGTGATTTTCTGAGTAAAACTTTTTCCGCCGTTTAAATCAGATTCATTGTCTAGATACGTTAACCTGCCCCAATGTTCGTTTACGCTTATGCTGTCGACTAGGTTGTATTTGCCTCCTGAGCCATAAATCCTAAACCTTCCATTCAACCAAAGCGAGCTGTCTGGTTGTTCTATGAAAGGTTCCAAAAGAAAATCACCCTCGCTATGACAACGGGTAATTTTGGGTACCGTCCATTTGGCCAATGGTTTGGAATGCACGGTTAGTTTAGCGGTATCTGAGTTTGTGCAAACAAGTCCATTTTGTGAAAGGGTGACCTTCAATTTATAGCGGTAAACCAAGTCGGCAGCACCCAAAACGGTGTTTGATTTGGTGATATCCAATTTGGATTTGGTTGAAATATCGGTATTGTTGGTGAGATCGGTCCATAAATAATTTACTGCCCAATTAACTGGCTGGTGGTTGGCATTAAAGGTCACGGAACCACTGCCACATATACTTTGGTCGACACCGGCAATTGCCCTCACAGTATCGTTTACAATGACAACTACAGAATCGGTGTTTTTACATGAAAATTCAGGCTCGGTATAAGTTACGGTGTAGGTGCCTTTTTTATTCGTTGAAATGGACTGGGCCGTGTCATTTGTAGACCACAGAAAAGCACCGTATTCTGGTTTTGCAGTTGCTTTTAATTGGGCAGTTTGATAGGTGCAAATCACCTTGTTTTCGCCTGCATCTAATTGGGGCAAAGGCTTTAATAATACTACTATTGTATCGCGAAAAACACAGCCTAGGGAATCTGTGATTTTGAGTGTAATTGTGGTGTCTTTGCTGGCTTTTATTAGATTGAAAAAACTGTTTGTATCAGTGAATGTATTATTGCCAATTGCCGACCATCTATAAGTAAAAGGTGCAGTTGCATGTGAAATGTTTTTGGGGCTTAATAGAAAATTGGTTTTATCACAAACAAAGGTATCAGCACCTAAATATACATGGGGCAATGGACCAAGATGGATGGTGTCAAAACTGTAAGTTGCGCAGCCTACTTTATTGTTGGTGGTTAGCTTAATATAGTAATCTCCTTCAGGCAAATAGCTCAGTGTATCTTTTGGTTTTTTACTGTTCAGTACCATCGCATTTACGCTGTTTTTTATTTGCCATTGAAAAGTGGCATCGCCATTATAACTGCTGTCTTTTTGTGCTGATAAATAAAGTCTGCCACAGGGTCCTTTTTTGATGTCCATTTTTCCTATAGCTTTTTTAGCAACACGCACCAAGAATGTTCTGCTGCTGATGGTTGTATAGTCGCAGTGCTGGTCGCTGGTATAAACCGTAAACCGATATCTGGTATCGCGGTAATCGCTGTCGTGTGGTTCCCAACAAAACTGGGCAGTTTTTTCCCTATCCTTTGGGTTTTTTATTGAAAAACTGGCGGTACGTATTGCAGTATCCCACCAAACCGCTACTGTATCTGGTACTGTTTGGTTTGGAGTAAAGGTCTCATCAGAACATTTGATGTCAAAACATAATTTTTCACCCAAACAAACAGTACTAGTTGAAGGCCCATCAATTTTGGGTGATTTGTTATA
>JADYZD010000299.1 GCA_020853295.1 Bacteroidia bacterium
AGGTACAAGGCGCTGTCCCACCTTTTCCAGCATTCAGGTCCAAAACCATCCCAACAATTGCCTTGAAGTGCAATAAAATAAATGAAACACTTGGCCAATATGTATACAACCAGGGGCAGTACTACCGCGGGTTTTATCCATTTATTCATTTAAAATTCATTTTGGTGCGTTGTAGAAAATCAAACAAATCGGTTACATATTTTTCCGAGAAATTAAATTCCAAACCTGCTGCGGCATAAACTTCGGGTATGTTCTGGGTATAGCCTAATTTTAAAGCTTTTTTATAGGATTCCAGTCCTTGGGTTCTGTTTTCAGTATAAAGTTTCCACATGCCTATGGCGCCCAATTGTGCAAAACCATATTCTATATAATAAAACGGAATTTCAAAAATATGCAATTGTTTGTGCCAACTATATGCCAGCGCATCTTCGTAGCCAGTGTAGTCCACCATTCCGGTTCCAAATCGCGCACTGAGTTCAAGCCATTTTGCTTTTCTTTCTTTCCTGCTGTGGTTGGGGTTTTCATATACCCAATGTTGGAATGCGTCTACATTGGCGATCCATGGCAATGTGCTAATCACGCCTTCAATTTGCTCCAGTTTTGCCCTTGTCAATTCTGCTTCATTGTCAAAATAGGCATTCCATCCATCCATAGATATGAGTTCCATGCTCATGCTGGCCAACTCCGCCACTTCAGAAGGGGTATTTTTGAAAGAATTGAGTTCCAGTGGGGCCATTAAAAAACTGTGTATGGCATGTCCGGCTTCGTGAACCAAGGTTTCTACATCGCGCAAATTGCCGCTAGCATTCATAAAAATAAAAGGCACATTGCTCTCTGCAAGGGGGTAATTGTAGCCTCCAGGTGCTTTGCCTTTGCGGCTTTCCAAATCCAATAAATTGTTGTTTTTCATGTATTCCAAACACCCGGAAAACCATGAATCTACGGAATTGAGGCAATTGAGAGATTTGGAGAGCAAATCGGCACCCCCATCAAAAGGTTTTAATGGCTCTCTGCCCAATGGGTCTACCGAAGTATCCCAGGGTTTTAATTGTTCCAAGCCCATTTCCGATTTTCTCCGCACCATCAATTCGCGCATCAATGGCACTACTGCTTTTTCTATTGCATTGTGAAATTGAAAACAATCCTCTTTGGTATAATCGTACCTGCCCATGGCTTTAAACATGTAGTCGCGGTAATTGTCAAAGCCAGCATTTAAGGCTATTTGCTGCCTTTTTTGCACCATTTCATCAAACAGGGCTTCCAATTTATCGGTTTCTACATTGCGCCTTTCATACATTTTTTTCCATGCTGTTTCTCTTACCTCACGGTCTGTTTTTTGAAGGAAATTGCCGGCCTGTTGCATGGTGTATTCTTGCCCATCTATCACCACACCCATGGCACCTTGTATGGCGCTGTATTCTTGGGCAAGGGTTTGCAAATCGGCTTGAATGGGAATATTCTCTTCGCGAAACAATTCCACAGCACCTTCAAGTGAACGGAAATAAATAAAGTATGCTTTATCTGATTTCAAGGAATCTATAAAAGGGGAGCCCACAATTTTCTTGTTGATCTGGTCTTCAAATGGCGCCAGATGGGGCTGAATTTCTTGAACAAATGTGAGGTATGATGCTTCATGCTCTTTGTTTGAAGTATCACAAGTCATGCGGATATACCGCCAAGCCATGTCTTCGCTTATGGCGCTGTCTATTTCACTTACATCCTTTAAAAATTGTTTGAATTCCTCGGCAGATGTAATGTCTCTATCGAGCAATTGTTGGAAAAAAGGCAGGATATCTTCCTTGGTTTGAATGGTTAATTCTTGAGGTAAAAATTGTCTTTTTGGCACGGCATAAAAGTACTATGAATTGATTAATTGTGCAAAGAAAATATTTACTGAATATGGGATTTCAAATCAAAAAATAATTCCATGTTGCTGCTAGCGCAAATGGCAATTTCAGAAATAAAATAAAGAGTAGTATTTCCTATTTCAGGAAAATTTCAAAAATACAAATTTCAAAAACCCAAACAGCCAATTAACTGCCCATTTTGCGCGGGGTAGTTGTTTTTACCTTTGCGCCAGCCATTGTTTTGGGAGCTGCAGTTTTGGTGGTTTTCTTTGGAGCTACTTTTTTGGCTTCTTTCACAGGTGAATCTCCAGATTTCTCTGCAGCCTCTGTTTCAGTTTCTTCCTCTACGCCCAATTTGCTATAATCGATTACACTTTTAATGGTATGGTACCAGCCAAAAAGTTTTTTCATATCGCTTACATACACTTTTTCGGTATCGTATTGTGGGAGAATGCTGGCCATAAAGGCTTTCGCTACATCATTGTCTGCTTTGGCATCAGGAATAGATTTTCCTTCATCTTCTAGGGCTTTTATTGCCTTAATTACTTCCCAAAGCTTGGCTTCACCATCTTCTGTAAATATTGCTATGTCGGCCAAAATACTCACCCTTTGGCGAATGTTGGTGGCGAATTTTTTATTGTCACCAATGGTTTCAACAATCAACCCGTTTTTATTGCGACCAATAATTTTGTGCAAACCGGCCACTCCGGATACAGAGACAATGTCTTTCAATTCCATAAGCTGCAAAGTTCTGTTATTGCTAACAATAAAGCAATACCCGATTTATTTTGACTAATTGCTGAATTTTTTTCGGATGATGACCTTTTGAAACGCCCTGAGTACTATTGCTTTGGCCAAATTTTCATGCCACAATCCGGGCATCAAACCCACTTTTTTGTATTGTTTTTCGGTTAAATCTACCCGGTAAACAATTTTCATAAGGTCTGAAGAACCCGAGTTTTTGAGAAATTCTATTTTTTCTGACAGTTCTGGCACCAATTCTGGCAATGCCGTGGGTTGGTCCACTTCCGCGTATTGAAATCCGCAAAGCCCAAGATCTTTTTCAATCTGCTCTTTAGTTTTTAACAACACTTCAGGTGTGGCATCTTCTTTCGAAAGTTGGTTTAAATTTTCTAAATCCGACATGTTTTAAGCTTCCATTTAACTGTGTTCCAGTTCGCCTTCCCATTTCGAAACGGCACTGGTTGCCAATGCATTTCCCAAAACATTGGTCATGCTTCTTCCCATATCACAAAAGTGGTCTATGGGCAAAATCAATGCAATGCCTTCAGGGGGAATATTGAACATGGCACATGTAGCTGTTACTACCACCAAGCTGGCTCTAGGCACTCCTGCTATTCCTTTGCTGGTGAGCATGAGCACCAATAGCATGGTCAATTGTTGTCCTAGGTCCAAGGGTACATTATAAAACTGGGCAATAAAGATACTTGCAAATGTCATGTACATCATACTGCCATCAAGGTTAAAGGAATATCCCAGGGGCAAAACGAATGACACAATGCGGTCCTTGCAACCAAACCTCTCTAATTCTTCAGTAAGCTTGGGGAATACCGCTTCACTGCTTGTGGTGCTAAATGCGATCAAAAGCGGGCTTTCTATACGCCTGAGCAGGGTAAACAACCTTTTTCTAAGAATGATATATCCCACACCCAACATCAAAATCCACAGTAAAATTAGGCCCAAATAAAATGACCCTAAATATTTGCCGTAAACCGAGAGTATACTGCTACCGCTGGTTGCGAAAATGGCAGCTACGCCTCCAAATACACCAATTGGGGCAAACCACATTACATAGCCCACGACCTTTAACATTACATGGCCGAGCAAATCAAACATTTTTACAATGGGTTTGCCTTTTTCTCCAAATGCGGTTAATGCAATTCCAAAAAATATAGAGAACACCACCAGTTGCAAAATTTCATTGGTGGCCATGGCCTCAATAACACTTTTGGGAAACACATGCTCTATAAAGTTTTTCATGCTGAAACCCTTGGTTTTTTCAAGCATTTCAGCCGCACTTGCTGCATCTGTGCTCAAATTATTGGCCCCGACGCCTGGTTCAAAAAAGTTTACCAAAGTCAATCCCAATAACAAGGAAATGAGGCTGGCAGAAATAAACCAAATCATGCTTTTACCGCCAACTCGGCCCAGCGCTTTCAAATCACCCATTTTGGCTATGCCGGCAACCAGTGTAAAGAACACTAGGGGTGCGATAATCATTTGCACCAAACGCAAGAAAATGGTAGTGAGCAATTTGATGTTTTTTGAAAATGTTTCAATCGTTGTTCCATCATCTTTATAATAATGGTGCACCCATTCGCCTAGGGCAATGCCCAGTAACATTGCCACGATGATGTAAATTGTAAGTTTGCTATTGCCCTTCATCCAGCCTGCAATATAAAGAACTGGAATGATTTTGGCGGATTGAATTTGCAGAAATCAAGTTTTACTGCATTCCAATAATTAACTTTGAACCCTAATGATTGTTGTAACTGGTGCCGCTGGTTTTATTGGATCTGCTTTAGTGGCCAGATTGTTGGAATTGGGCTATGGCGAACTTGTGGCTGTGGATGAATTTGGAAACGATGCCAAAATGCACAACCTCAACCACAAAAAAATCCATGCATTGGTCGCCAGAGATACCTTTCCCGATTGGTTAGAGAAGAATGGCAGGGATGTGCAGATTGTGTTGCACATTGGTGCCAGAACCGATACCGCGGAGTTTAGTGTGGATGTACTCAACCGGTTGAATCTGGATTGTTCCAAAACTTTGTGGAATTTGTGCGTGAAGCATTCCATACCATTTATTTATGCCAGCTCTGCAGCAACGTATGGTGCTGGTGAATTTGGTTTTGAAGATGATACAAGCAAGCTCGAACTTTTACAACCATTAAATCCTTACGGCTGGAGCAAACACCACTTTGATATTTGGGTGCAACAGCAGGAAATGGCACCTCCCTTTTGGGCTGGATTTAAATTCTTTAATGTATTCGGACCCAATGAATACCACAAAGGCCGCATGGCCAGTGTGGTGCTGCATGCCTACAACCAAATACAGGAAACGGGTAAAGTAAAGCTGTTTCGCAGCCATAAACCTGAATTTGAGGATGGGCAGCAATTGCGCGATTTTATCTATGTAAAAGATGTATTAAATGTGCTGATACATTTTATGGAAAACCGCAAGTATCCTGATTTGTACAATCTGGGTACTGGCACCGCACGCAGCTTTTACGACTTGGCATCTTCTGTATTCACTGCGCTGGATTTAAAACCCCAAATTGATTTTGTAGAAATTCCTGCTGATATTAGAGAAAAATACCAGTATTTTACCAAAGCAGATATGCAAAAAGTAATTCAGGCAGGATATACTGCCGGCTTTACTCCACTTGAATTGGCGGTTTCTGATTATGTTAAAAGCTACTTAAATTCACACAGTTATTATTAATAGATGAATCAAGCTTTGCGCAACGGTGTGTTATGGATTTTAGGGGGTATTTTTACCATCCTCGTTGGGCAGGTTTTGCTTGTTAGAAACCAAAATTTGGGACCTGAATTGGTGCTAAAACGCGAAGCCATTAAGGTTCAAGAAAAAATCAATGCCGCTAAAGATTTGGTTGATTCTAAGCTGGGCGATCTTAGAAAATTACAGGATTTTGATCAAGAAACAGGCGCCGTAAAATCCCTAACCAATGGGGGAGTGGATGTTTTTGTTTTCAAGGATAATAAAGCCAAATTCTGGACTTCAAATGCCTACAATGTAATTTCATCTTATGGCAGGGGAAATGCGGTGCAAATTCAAAAGCATGCCTCGCGCTATATTGTGTTGTGGACCTATTATTCCGATACTCAGGAATTGATTTTTGGAAAAGAAATTATTGCCAATCCCGAATTTAAATTTGTGAGTGGCAATAGCCTTCAAGAAGAAAGACACAATAAATTTAGCATTACCCCCAATCCGGTTGAAGGCAGCATGCCTGTAATGAGCCGAGGGGCTCCATTGTTCTATATTGTTATTGAGCAATTTTCACCCGGCATCGGTTTCGATTTGATTGTGCTATTGGGAATTGTATTTATTACACTAGGTGTTTTTGTGATTTTCTTTAAGTCCAAATTTTGGTATTTGAGCTATGTTTTGGGCTTAACCATATGGCTTTTAGCGGAGTTTGTTTTTTATAAAAACATCTCCCTATGGAATATTAAAAATACCTCTTTATTTGCTCCAGAGGTGTATGCTTCATCATGGTATTTCCCAAATTTGGGCGTGCTTCTTGTGAATGCACTCTTGGGATTTGTAGGGGTGAATTTTCTGTTTAAATTGCTGAGAAGAAATGCTGTATCTCTGAAAAAATGGTATACAGTTTTTTTAAGAATATTTTTGTTATTGTTGGTCTGCGCGTTCAGTTATTTTTTTCTATTGGAATCGGGTTTTTTGGTGCGAGACAGCTCCATCGTTTTTGATTTTCATGAAATTCACCGTATCAGCAAATTTACGGTTCTGGGTTTGATAGGTGTGGCTCTGGGATACGGAATTCTATTGCGCCTTATTCAAATGCTGCACTTACTGGGCAGCAAACCCCGTGACTTATGGTTGAATCTGTTTCCAGTGCTCACAATGGCCATTTATTTGTTTGTGTCACATGAGAAAATGACCTCCATTTTGCTCTTGTTGCTCACCGGAGGTTTGTTAATAACTGAACACCTGGTTAGGGGAAAAAGACCATTGTGGTATATTGGAATGCGCCTATTGCTGCCCTGCATTGCACTGAGTTTTATATTTAATGTATATGTAGACAAAAAGGAAGTAGAATTGCGCGAAATTTTGGCTGCACGCTTGCTGTTGCAAAATGAAAGGGAACCAACAGCATTGCTGAGCAAAACCCAAGCCCAATTGCAAGCAGATAAAGGGATTGTAGATTATTATACCTGTACCGATATTTCTAAATCTGATTTTGAAAAACGCTTGCGTCAGTTGTATTTTACGGAATATGGCGAAGATTTTGAATTGTTTTTGTTTGATTTTAATCCAAATGGAAATGGTTACAGGGAAGAGAATGTTTTTGATTATATCACCCTAAATACCATGTATGGCTCTGATGCCTGCAAGCCCGTAACCTCTAATTTCAGTATGGTAAATGAACGGAAATTAAAGGGCAGTTTTTTGGGCAAATTTCCGGTATCAGATAATGGCAGTTGGTACGGTACTTACTTTGTTTTACTAAAACCCCGCTTAAGTGCATCACAGGGCAGGCTTTCCGATGTGTTTCAGAAAAGTCCGCTGGAGGCTTTGTTTACAGAAAACCAATACAGCTATGCATTTTATTCAGGAAGCCGATTGAGTAGGCGGTATGGTCAATACAATTACCCAAACAATTTTAATTTTAAAGGCCAAAGTAACCTTCAAAAATTGAATGGGTTTAGCCATTTTATTTATTCCGATGATTTGGGCAACTTGTTGCTCATTTCCAAACCCCTGAAGAGTTGGTTACAAGAACTCACCGCCTTTACCATATTGGTATTGAGTTGTTTGTTGGTAGCATTGCTGTATTTCTTAATTGTATTGCTCAGGCAGTATTCTTTATCTGTTGGAAAAACAGGTTTCACAAGATTGAGGTTGGTTCAAATGTTGCGCAACAGGAGTTTGTTCAATTCTGGAAGCGGTTTGTTTTTGAGCAGTAAACTGCAACTGTATGTAATCCTTGTGGTTTTTGTTACTTTTTTGGTGGTATTGTTTGTAACCATTAATTATTTCAAAAAC
>JADYZD010000300.1 GCA_020853295.1 Bacteroidia bacterium
AATTCCACAGCATCATGCCTTTCAGCAATGGCTTGAATATCTGTTAAAGGCATTACCAACCAATGCCTAAGCAATCTGGCGCCCATTGGGGTCATGGTTTGGTCCAGCACCCCCAACAAAGTTTTGCCACCTGGATAAACGGATTGGAGCAATTCCAAATTTCTAACGGTAAAACCATCCAACCACATAAAGCGGTTTTCATCAATTCTACTTAAGCTGCTGATATGAGAAATATGGGTATGGTGGGTGTTTTCAAGGTATTGTAAGGCTGCACCAGCTGCTATAATTGCGCTGTTGAGTCCTGCAACCCCAAATCCTTTTAAGGAAGTGGTGTTTAATTGCCTGCACAATTTATCTGTGCAATACTCCAGTTGGTAAACCCAAGTTTCAGGAGATTGCGCAGCAGCCGTTTTACCCGCTATGCCCATCACCGCTGCCAATTGTTCTTTTGGAAACAAGATTTCAGCAGGTTTGAAGTTTTGTATCAGTTTTTGAATGTGTTGCAAGTTGCCTTGAGAGGCCAAAAACTCGCCAGTACTGATATCCAGAAATGAAATGCCATTTTCGGATTCATTTAAAAATACCGAGCACAAGTAATTGCTTTCCCGGCTTTCTAAAACCTTGTCGTTATAGCTTACTCCGGGTGTTACCAATTCTGTAACCCCGCGTTTTACAATGGTTTTGGTGAGTTTAGGGTCTTCAAGTTGGTCGCATATGGCCACCCTGTAGCCTGCACGTACCACTTTGGGTAAGTAATTGTCTAAAGAATGGTGAGGGAAACCCGCCAAATCCATTTCAGAAGCCGCACCATTCGACCTTTTGGTGAGTACAATACCCAAAACCTTACTTGCTGTGCGCGCATCTTCATCAAAAGTTTCATAAAAATCTCCCACCCTAAAAAGCAATAAAGCACCCGGATATTGGGCCTTTATACTGTAGTACTGCTTCATCAGCGGTGTTTCACTCTTGTCTTTCACTTTGGCACACATAAAATTCTAAAGGAGGTGCAATTTAAGTCCCTTCCTTCAGTATCATTCAACAAATTGTAAACGATACTATTGCTGCTTTTGTTGGGGGTATAATAGCAACAATGCGCCTATAAATACCAAGTTTTTAACGATGTATTGGCCTACTAAAGTAAATGCAAATGGGGCGCTGGTAAAACACAATTCTGGGAATAAAAATAAAGGCGTAAATGTAAATGCCATGTGCACCAATGCAGCTCCTATTGCCAATTTCATCCATTTATTGGCCAATAATATAATCCCAATGAGCACTTCCCAGCCTGCCAATAATACTATGGCCAATTTGGGTGTAAAAAATGAAAGAAATAAATGGTCAATGGTGTTTTGTGCCAAGCCTTCTGCCGGACTCGCTGATGGAAAAAACTTGAGCATTCCAAACCAAATATAGACCACAGCCAAGGCCAAACGAATAAATGTATGAATTTGTAAAGTGCTCGGAAACATCGGTTTCAAATATAAAACTAACAGTTGTTAGCGCAAAGAAAATATTTCTATCTCTTAAATAGTTCCCGGATCAGTGGGGGCTTCCAAGCCACCACCATCGCTGTTTTTCTGTTTTTTAGGTTTGCTGCGTTCCCTACCAAAAGTGAGGTTGCTTCCAAACCTCCATGAAAATGTTTTTAAACTGCTAATGGCAAATGGAAACAATACATTGTCCATAACAGAATAAACTTGCCATGGTCCTACATTTATAGAAGTGCCTAAACCCACATTAAACCAGCTGCGGTTGTACATGGTATTGGTAACATTTAAAGACAGCGCTTTGCCCACTTTATATTGAAAATTCAAGGTCAATCCAGGATAGAAACGTTTGTTATAAAAGTCTCCATAAAACAAAGCACCAACTGCGGCTTTTTTGTTTATTTGGTATGAGGCATTGAGGAAAAATTCGGTACTTAATGCGCTATTAAAACTGCGGTGTGCAGTGTCAATTCCAAAGGTAGTAAGCAAAGTATCTATTAATTTTCCTACATATTGCTCATAGTCTCCAGTGTCGCTACTTTTTATGTGGATACCATCATAAGTAAATCCAGCATTGGGATTTTTACTAAATAAATTGGTGGTATTTTGGGTCCATTTTATATAACCCAAATCAATGAGTGAAGCTGAAAAACGAATCTTGTCATTGAACTGCCAAGCGGCTCCCAAATCCAAGCCAAATCCATTGTTTTTGCTCTTAAAAAATTGAGGTGAAAAATCAGTTGCATTGGAATCGGTAGGTATGATTTGTCCGGCGACACTGCTGGCATTTACAAGCACATTTGCCTTTAATAAATAAGCGTAATCGCTGGGCCTGGTGGTAATGTCCAATCGCAAATCTTTTGTTTCAATAATATTATATCCTTTTAATATTTTTAGGCGTCCACCCACTTGCAATTTTCCCGGCAATTCATAGGAATATCCAATGCCATATTCGCGGTAATGTGTGGCATCCGTTTTAAATGCAAATGAAAAAGTTTCTCCCAAATTTGGGCCACCATTTCCATCTATAATAAATCGAAATAAATCTTTGGGCAATGAAACCCTCAATCCCAATTTTTCGGTAACATTTCCATGGAAATAATGGTTGCCAAATTTCAATCCACCCTGCAGCCAGCTTTGTTCAACCCGCATGGAAATGTAATTTTTCTTTGCCAAAATATCCAATAATTTATTTAAATTTAATACTGTTGTATCGGAATTTTTATATTCTACTGCAGTGAAAAATTTATTTAAATTAAATCCCCCATTTGAATATTGAAGGTAGGTACTGTTCAATGCTGGAATTCCAATATGCCACTTACAATCGGGCACATTTGCTACATTCATCATGTTGGCTTGAGGAATGCTGCTCATGGGATAAAGGGTGAAATTTTGTTGTGCAGAAACACCCAAATTCCATAGACCCAATGCAATGAATAATTTAAAATTCTTCATGTGCAGATAGTTTAGTTTGAACACCCAATTTGATATACAAATGCTG
Source organism: Bacteroidia bacterium (assembly GCA_020853295.1). Lineage (GTDB taxonomy): Bacteria > Bacteroidota > Bacteroidia > NS11-12g > UBA955 > JAGXTF01. The sequence goes on from JADYZD010000300.1 coordinate 2,989, forward strand.
GTTTGTGCTAATTTTCACTGGAATTTGACTTCCATTGAAAGAAGCGGTGGGAACCACAGCCCTAAAACGCAATTGCGTTGCCGATTGTATTCGTTTTAATTTGGCCCTGTCGAATGTGACATCGTAGCCATCTTTAAACGATTGAACAACGTTGCCTCCTGCGTCAACAGTAGCTGCATTTGCGATATACCTAAATGGTTGAAATAGAGAATCCAAAACCTTATAGGCTGAGTCCATAAAATATCCCTGAAACCCAATACTCAATGGCATTTGATTTTCGATATTGACCCTAAAAGTAATCCAATCTACATAATCCACTTCTGCAATACTTTCAACCTCAAATCCTGCAGTATCTTCCAGCACCACATCCGCAGCAATACCACTAAATGGCAGTTCTAAAACCACATTTACAAATATTCTTGAATTGGCATTGATAAAATTGCGTTGGCTGCCGCTTGCATTGGCTTTTGCTTTTAATTTATAATTAATGGCACTGGGTTTTTGATCAATTACCGTTTTTATATTGCTATTGGATTTGGTCAATAAAAAAGAATCGCGGATGGTTTGACCGGCATTGGCAAATGCCACTGCTGCAACATTAAAAGTAGCAGGATAATTGGTGATATTTACGGCACCACTGCTGGGCACATTTGCAGATAAAACGGAGGTTTGTAATTCCAAAGGAATGCCCGTATTGTTATCTACCGTCACTTTCAATCGTGGATCGTCAAAATTCACAGAACCACTTGTCAATCCGGCACCAAATATTTCTGTTTTTAAAGAATCTTCTGCGTCTACCAAATTGGGGCTGCCAAACAATCCGTAGATTCTATTGAAATTGGCATTGTTGATGTTTAGTCCCATACTCACCAAATCTCCACTGGAAAATCCTTGTCCAGAATTGGTCCAAGTAACGGAAACCTGCATTTTAAATTCCCCAAAATTTTGACTGGTTTGGGTCAAATTCATTTTCACCAAATTCAATAGGGTATCTGCATTAAATTGGGTGTAAGCAGGAATATTAAAATTGAATACTATAGGGTTATTGTTGAGGCGCACATCCGGAAATGTAATGGTGCCTGAACAGGGATGGTTGTATTGGTTATTGATATAAGGTTTGAGCAGACCTTTAGAAAAATAAACACTGTCTGCTTCCAAAATACCATTGGTGGTTAAAGGAACATTCCATTCCTTGGTTAAGGTAAAACTACCACCGGTTAAAGTAGTTTGCTCAGTGCCATTTAAGGCATAATTTTCATTGTAATTTTGATCTGGAATTTTGACCATTTCATAACCCCAAATGCTGTATTCTTTTTTGTCGTAGGCCAAATAAATTAAATTGTTTTGGTAATTCCCCAATTGGGCAAAACCATTTACCAAGCCCACAGCATCGTTTAAATTTAAATCTACATTTACCAAAGGTGCGGCGTAAGTGCCCGACCATTTAGCGCCATGCAGTTTTTCAAATTTATCCCTTGCATCCTTTACGCAAGAACTGGCAATGAGAATTGCCATACCATAAAATAAAAACCGTTTCATTTTGTTCAAATATACAGTTATTTTAAAAATCACAGGCAGCACAGCACTGAATATCCTTTATTTGCAATTGTGAAAAAATTGAAACTCAACGAACTCAACCGATTGAGTACAGAGGCATTTATAGAATCTGAAAAACTGCCCTATGTTGTTGTTTTAGATAATATTAGAAGCATGCACAATGTGGGCTCGGTGTTTCGCACAAGCGATGCATTTAGGGCTACAGAAATATTTTTATGTGGCATTACGGCCTCACCTCCGCACCGCGACATCACCAAAACAGCAATTGGGGCTGAAAAAAGTGTAAAATGGAGCTATTGTAAAGAAACTGTGGATGTTTTAAAAAAACTTAAGGCAGAAAATTTTACGGTAATTGCTATAGAGCAGACAAGCGTTTCGCAGCCTTTGCAGGACATTTCTTGGCCCGGTGGAAAAGTAGCTTTCGTGTTTGGCAATGAAATTGATGGTGTTAAGGAAGAAGTATTAGAACTTTGCGATTTATGTATAGAAATTCCCCAAATAGGAACCAAACATTCACTCAACATTTCAGTGGCCTGTGGCATTGTGCTGTGGGAGTTCGTGCGCTTGCGCTTGCCTGCTTTGGGTTCTTTACATTAAATGCCTCTGCCCAAAGCACAGAAAGACTGAAAGAACTCTGTGATGCCGAGCAATTGCGCCTGGACTTGCTCGATGGGAAGAAAGATACCAGCATTGCCTATAATACCTTGGCCCAAAACAAACGGGGACAAAAAATATTCTTTCATACTGTAGACAAAATACAGGAAAATTTAACCTCTTCTTATTTTCCAGAATCAGAAAAACAACCCTTTTATGCTGCATTGGTAATGGTTTTGCAAAATACCAATAAGGGAAATACACGCTACTTGGCCTATTTTGAGCAGTATTACGATATGGTTTACAAGCTCAGCCAGAACAACGGTTCTCAAAAAGACATGGAATTGCTTAAAAACCACATTACCATGATGCTGGATTGTATTCCCTATTTTGTGAAAAGAAGTTACTCTAAAGAAGTGGTGAAGTTTGCAGCCACAAAAAAGCCTTATGATGTGCTTACCAAGTATTTGGATTACAACAGAGAAACTTGGTTTATGGAAATATTGGAAACAGTTGCCCAAAATGATCCCAATGCGGTAAAGCAATTTTTTGGCACCTCACATCCTGTAAACAATGCCCTTAAATTGAGCAAGGATCCTGTGGTGCTTAAATTGTACGATATTTTTTATGAATATGGCCGCGCCAGCACTGGGTATACCAATATAGAACTGGTATACAATAGGGGATTGAGCATTGAAGAAAGTGAGCTATTGGTAGGAAACCCTACAGAATGGTACAAAAAATTGTGTGCATTAAGAATTCAACCCAATATTTTGGGGGTGTATTCTGTAGACCAAGAGTTGAATTTGCATAGCCTGGATGTGGTGCGAAAAATCAATTTATTGCATGATGAAAAAGACGAAAAAAGATTCGCTATTGCTGCTAAATTTTCTGATGTAGAATTGTACAATATGATGGTGTACAGCCGCGACGAAATTTTTACATCCTCGTTCCTGGGCATGTTCAACCGATTTATGCAAAGGCGCAGCGACAGCTCATTATTTGTATTTTTTCAAAAACAAGGATTCAATAAATTCAGAACATTTATTCAAATGTGTGCCGGATACAATACCCTTCAAAAGGTATTGAATACCATGAGCCCGATGGAAAAAGACCAATTGATTAATGAAATTGTAAAAGACCTTGAAACCACTGGTGGAAACTTAGAACCTGCAGTTGAAGTTGCTGATATTTTTGGAAGTATTACCGACAGCACTTTGAGGGATAAAATGGCCGATAGGTTAAAACATGAACTGAGGCGCTGTTTTATGGCAGGCAATATGTATGGAGCCCGTTTGTATGGTTTGCTATTTAAATTGGCGGGTGGTATGCCTGAAATCATCACCGGTCGCAGCATTAATTTCGATATTCCATTGCTGGATAAAGTAGAGGCAGAATTGATGTTCCCCGATGGAAAAAATGTGCAGCAGCATGTGTTTTATGACGATGAAGATGGGGAAGCTGCCTACAGTAGATTTGTGGCCTCCTTTAAGAACAATACTGGCTGGAAAGTGACCGAAATGGGCAACCATACCAAAATTGAGTCTTTAAAGGGCAAAAAGATTGCTATTTATTGCAACAAACCCACCTCTGAAACTGGTTTGGAAACATTGCGCAAATTGTTTGAAACCACAAAACGCTACCCAGATGTAGTGGTACACCGCGGACACAGTTACCATTTAACGGGTACTATAGAATTGCTTACCAACAACGTAAAAATTGCCATTTTGGGCAGCTGTGGCGGGTATTTGAATATTGCTAAAGTGTTGGACAATGCCTCCGATGCACAAATCGTAAGCAGCAAGCAAGTGGGCACCTGGACGGTAAACGACGTGCTGCTAAAAGACATGTGCGAAATGATGCGCGACGGCAGCGGCGAAGTAGATTGGGTGAAACTGTGGGCAGGTTTGGAGAAAAAACTCAAAAACAACGACAAATGGCACGATTACATTCCGCCTTACCAGAATTTGGGTGTAAGGTTTGTAAAGGCATTTGAGAGTGTGGAGTAAGCCCCAAGCGTCTAGGCGATGTTGCTGCTTTTGCAATCCTATTTTTCGTTAATTTTGCCTCATGCAGTGGTTTAAGGCTTTTGTTTTGGGATGCGCCATTCTGATTTTGGCGGCATGCAACCCCAAGCAAAGCCTGATGTACAATTCCATTACCCAGATTTCTAAAGACAAAGAATTTGCAGTGTTTATTTTTGTAAGTGGTGATTGCCCCTTGTGCAAAAACTACCGACCATTTATAGCCTCATTGCCCGCATCACTGCCTAAAAATTGGCAGGTGGTTACCATTAGAATGGATGAATTGGGTGATGATACCTTGGCCAACAGGCCCTTTGCAGCCCTTGAGGTTTTTGATAGGGAAAAGCAACTGAGCACCATGTTTAAAGCCACCGTTACACCCCAAGTTTTTGTGTTGAACAAACACTCTAAAATATTGTACTCCGGGGCTATTGACAATTATGCTACAGCACCGGGTCAACACCGAACAGTAGTGACCCAAAATTACCTTTTGGATGCAATCAATGCCATAAAACAAGGTAAAAAAGTGAGTGTCGCCAAAACTGAACCTATAGGTTGTTATATCGAAGAATGAGGACGCTATTGGGTTTTGGGATTTTGCTTTTGGCAGTGGGCATTTTTGCTTGCAACGGCAGTATTTTTAGCAAGAAGTACACTTTTAATAAAGACATTGCCCCATTGATCCATGAAAATTGCAGTCCTTGTCACAGGCAGGGTGGAGTAGGGCCTTTTCCTTTGCTCACTTATAACGATGTAAAAAAGAAGCTAAAAACCATTGTGCGTGTTACCCACAACCGCAGCATGCCCCCTTGGCCCGCCGATCCCAATTATTCGCATTTTGTGGGTGAACGGTACCTCAGCGATGAACAGATTGCCATGATTGAAACCTGGAAGAATCAAGGGGCAAAAGAGGGAAATGCGGCGGATTTAAAACCCTTTATTGCACCCACATATTTAAGTTCCATCGGCAAACCCGACATGGTGCTTTATTTGGATAGTGTAAGCCTGTTTCCCGACCGCAAAGACCGTTTTTTTCTGATAAAAATTCCCGGCCAATTGCCCCATGACACTTTTGTACGGGCCGTTGAATTTGTTGCTGGAACCCCAGATTTGGTGCACCATTTTAATGGGCATTTGTTGCTCTACACCAATGGCGCCAAAGGCAATGTGTTTAAAGGGGATTTGAAAACCGAAATTACACAAGGAGAATACGATGCAGATTTTGGCAAGTTGGATTTGTTAAATGATGATGGAAGCAAACCGTATCGCATTCACAGCGCTGTGAATTACCTACCCGGAGTGCTGGGAACTGCATATCCCAATGGTATTGGTACATTTCGCATGAGCAAAACGTTTGCTTTTGTGGGCAATGATATGCATTATGGACCCTCCGACCGCAATGTGGTAGACAGGAGCCGCATTAACTTGTTTTTTAGTGCCATCCCCCCTAGCAGAGAGCTGTCGGAGATAATGCTGGGCACCAACGGCATTTCCAAGATAGAACCACCTTTGCAAATTGCTGCCAATACC
>JADYZD010000301.1 GCA_020853295.1 Bacteroidia bacterium
CTGGATTTGTGATCGCCATTTTTTATTGTTAGTTCTTTGTGAGCCTGCACTTCAACTGCATGATAGGCTGAAATGTTGTTTCCAGCAATTTGAATGGCATCTCCTTCATAGAAATACAAAGTGCGGTTTATGCCTTCAGATGCGGCCGGCAAAATAAATTGGGCATTGTTATCAATGGTAATGTTCCATACCGCCACTTCATTGGTTTCATCTGCTGCCCAAGAATCGGGTGGGGGAGATGCCGCTTTGGTATCAAATAATTTTCCGGCAATTACCTCAACTTCCGATTTGTTGTTTTCGGTATCTGTAAAAGTGTACTTGGGAATCACGTCAGACCAAAGCATTTTGAAATGCGGTTCTACCATTTTGTTTTTCTTGGGTAGGTTTAGCCAAATTTGAAACAACTCCATGGGATTTTCTTCCTTGTCGTTGATCAAAGGAAACATCTCTGAATGTTGCACACCTTTACCTGCAGTCATCCATTGTACATCGCCATTTCCATAACGGCCAGCTGCACCAAGAGAATCGGCGTGGTCCACTATTCCTTTTCTGACCACTGTGATGGTTTCAAAACCACGGTGGGGATGGCCCGGAAAGCCGGGAATTTTTTTACCGTGGTACATTCTAAAGCCATCCTTAATGATAAAATCGTCACCCATATGTCGGCCCTGAAAGTAAGAAGGGTCCGGGCCCATTTCAGCAGTGCCTTTGGGAAATTGGTCTTCATGGTGTACACAAAACAAAAATGGATCGGCAGTTTCCCATTGAAACCCAAGTGCTTTGGTACTCTTTATTGTATCCTCTTCTTCATTCATTTTAAGATGTTTATTTTCGTTTTTGGCTATGGCAATTAAGGGCAAAGCTAATACGGATGCAATTCCAAGGCTAATCTTGGTTAAAAAATTGCGACGTGGTAATGACTTACTCATGTTTTTCAAATATAAAAACAAATTTGTTTAAACAAAGTTTACCCATAAAAAAGCTGAGGTCACTGCTTTGCTCAACAGAAAATATCAATTTGTAAATCCAAAACTGAGTTTCGAACCTTATTTTCGCAGCATGTCTAAGCCAGGCCTTCCATCAGGAACCCGTGATTTTGGTCCTGAAACCATGCTCAAACGCAAGTTTATTCTTGGAACTATTGAGAATGTTTTCAGGCTGCATGGTTTTAGACCCATCGAAACACCCGCAGTAGAAAACTTGGCCACCCTTACTGGAAAGTATGGAGATGAAGGCGATCAATTGCTGTTTAAAATTTTGAACAATGGTGATTTCCTTGCCAAAGCCGATGAGGTACATTTAAGAGAAAAAAACAGCAAGTCGGTCTTAGGCAGCATTTCCGACAGGGGATTGCGGTATGATTTAACTGTGCCTTTGGCAAGATTTGTGGTTATGAACAGGGACAAACTAACCTTTCCGTTTAAACGCTACCAAATGCAACCAGTATGGCGTGCCGACAGGCCCCAGAAGGGCCGGTACAGGGAATTTTGGCAATGTGATGCAGATGTTGTGGGCAGCAACAGCACTTTAAATGAGGCGGATTTGATCTCAATTTACGACGAGTCTTTTACTGCGCTTGGATTGGCTGTAGAAATACGCATCAACCACCGCAAAGTTTTTGATGCCTTTGCTACATTTTTAGGTGGGGAGGCAGGTCTATCGCGTTTTATGCAACTCATAGACAAAGCAGATAAAATCGGATTTGATGGTGTGGCAAGGGAGTTGGAGGCTGCTGCTATTCCGAATGCGGTTTCGCTGTGGCAATTTTTATATGAAATTAACCAATTAAAAAGCAACCACACGAAATTGGATGCATTGCAAAACCATCCCCAAGCAAGTGCAGAAGAAATGGAACGCGCAATTCAAGATTTGAATGTGGTGTTTTCATTGGTAAAACCCCAAAACAATTTTATTTTGGATTTGAGCCTTGCAAGAGGCTTAAGCTATTATACCGGCTGTGTTTTTGAAGTTACACCCAACCCAAATGGTTTGCCAGAAGGATTTAACATTGGCAGCATTGGTGGAGGGGGGAGGTACGACAATCTTACAGGCGTTTTTGGTTTAAAAGATTTTTCCGGTGTGGGAATTTATTTTGGCTTGGATCGGATTTATGATATTATGGAAGCTGCAAATATTTTCCCCAATACTGCCGCCTCTGATGTGCGTTTTTTGGCTTGTGCTATGGATGAAAGCGCATTCCCTGTGGCAGTTGAAATTGTGAATTTACTTCGCAAAAATGCCATTTCTGCTGAAGTATATCCATCGGCAACCAAATTAAAAAAACAACTCGATTATGCCAATGACCGCAGTATCCCATTTGCGGCAATCATTGGTGAAAACGAATTGAAAAACAAAGAAATTACCGTTAAAAACTTAACTACCGGAACCCAAAGTTCCATCGCTATTGAAAACATAAAAGAAAATCTACATTTATGGAAATTTTAAATGAAAACAACAGCCTCGAAAAAATAGCCCAATTGTGGTCCAGTGGAAAAAAAATTGGCTTAAGTGAGGCTATGAAGCAGGCCATTGCCCAGTCTGCAGCATTTTTACCCAAGTATTTAGCCCAGGCCAAAGAACCCGTATATGGTGTCAATACTGGGTTTGGTAGTTTGCAGAACGTGGTTGTGCCCAACAACCAATTGCGCGATTTGCAACACAATTTATTGATTACCCATGCCGCTGGTTTTGGGGCTTGGTTGGATCCCGAATTGGTGCGGCTGATGATGCTTTTAAAGGTATTAAACATTGCAAAAGGCCACTCAGCTGTTCGATTGGAAGTAGTTGAAAGGTTGATTTGGTTTTACAACAATAACATTACCCCTCAAGTTCATCAACAAGGTTCTTTAGGTGCCAGTGGCGATTTGGCGCCACTTTCAGAAATGTGCTTACCAGTTATTGGATTTGGCACAGTAAGTCACCCTGAGTTGGGCGTTATCCCTTCAGATGAAGTGCTAATCAGTCATGGTTTAGAACCCCTGTATTTGGAACCAAAAGAGGCCCTAGCATTGATCAATGGCACCCAATTTATGTTGGCACATGCCATTGCATTTTACCATAAGGCCCAGAAAATTATGGGCAATTTACAAAAGGTTGCCAGCCTAAGTGCAGATGTGTTTTTGTGTCGTTTGGAACCTTTTTCGCCGC
>JADYZD010000302.1 GCA_020853295.1 Bacteroidia bacterium
AACAGAATTCATCATTCCCGCGCGATCGAAGTCCCTAAAAATAGAAGGCAAAGTATCTACAAAAGTTTCTTGGTAAACAATTCTATCTACGTAATCCTTATCGCCAAAATTATAGGGTTCACCTTTGCTTTGAAGGAAAGGATGTGTGGAATACAAATTTCTATCATGATTGTCACCTTTCAGAATGCGTTTGATCATTGATTTTAATTTAGACAATGGATTGTCTGCACTGCTGATAAGGCGTTCTATGTTTTGCAACGCACCTTGCTGTTCCAATTGATGGTAGGTAGGTATGAGCACATTTTGGATGGTTTTGGCCCTTTTTATATCCCCCTTTTTATAAAAATGAAAAAAGAGGTTATAAATCATGTCGCGGTATCCATAAAGCATCTCATCCACACCGTGGCCATCCATAGACACCGTTATTCCTGATTTGCGCATTCCTTCATAAATGCCTGCAACAGAAGTAATGGGCCCTACATTTAGTGAATCAAATAACAAGGTATCTTTAACAACACGGTCGGGCAAATTACCGTACTCCTGGTCTAAAAATACTGCAGGTCCATTTGTAAAAGAAATTGCCTCTTCTGCATAATGGCGTTCATCTGAAATTAAACCCGGAAAGGTTGCAACAAATGCTTTTTGGCTATCTGCATGCGTTCTGTGCATGCTTTCGTTTTTAATTAAATTATAAACAACAGAATACACGCTGCTAGAATCTAAACCTCCGCTAAGTGCAGTACCTACACTCACATCACTAATCAAGCGTATTTTACAGGCATCTTTAAATATACTATAAAATTCTTCTGCTTGGCCTTTAAGTGATGTTGGGATGTCTTTTCGGGTATAGTCATCAATATGCCACCATCTTTTTTGGTCAAAATTAGAGTTGCGTTTCAGTTTTACATAATGTCCTGGAAGTACTTGAAAAATATCCTTATAAATGGAAAATCCAGACCCATGAATCCTTTCTCCAGCCAATGAAAGGTCTATAAGATTCTTGTCAAATTCACGCTGATAACCATCTAATTTTTTAAATGCACGTGTTTCACTTGCAAAAGCAAAAAGCTTACCTGGAATATGGGTGTAATAAAAAGGTTTTATTCCAAAACGGTCTCTTGCAATAAAAAGTTCTTGTTCCTTTTCGTCCCAAATAGCAAAAGCCCACATTCCATTGAATTTAGGCAAGCATTTTACACCCCACTCTGCATAAGCAGCAAGCACCACTTCTGTATCGGTTTGGGTAATAAATTGGTATCCCAGTTTTTCCAATTCCACCCTAATTTCTTCGAAGTTAAATACTTCACCATTATAGGTAATTGAAAAACGACCATCAGCATAGTACAGGGGCTGTCTACCAGCGGTAGACAAATCTAAAATAGACAAACGTCTATGGCCCAAACCAAGGGTATGGTTGTCAAAATAATCATACCCAGACCCATCAGGTCCGCGTTCAACCAAAACATCGGTAAATGTTTCGAGTTTTCCGTCAGCTAAGGCTGTACCATCTAATTGCCAAATTCCGGCTATTCCACACATATATTAAATTTTATTCTTGAATTATTTTTGTAACATAAACATTGCATTTACGCAAGTTAAAAACGTTTTATCTCCGTAATTGCTTTGATCATAAATTGCACGAACTTTAAAACCAAATTCCTGCAAATAATTATTTAAAACCTCAAAAGGAGTATTCTGAGGGTTGTCTTTATTAAAAGTACACTCTACAAAAATGTACTTCACCTTACCTGCTTTGAGCATGGCTTCGCAACCTTGTAGTACTTTCAAATCCAATCCTTCAGTATCAATTTTAATAAAATCAATATGATCGATCCCCTTTTCTATGCAGTAGTCGCCGATAGTGGTAACCGTAACAGTTTGATATTTCCCGTCCATACCTTGAGAGGGCTTATTTACAAGGTCACTTAAAGAATTATAACCAGAATCCGATTGTAAATACATTTTCAATTCACCATGTTCGTTGGACAAGCCTAGTTGATTGGCCACTACCTTGTTATTGTTTCTGTATTTAGAAATTAAGGTTTTAAAAGAAGGGTCATAAGGTTCAAAACAATGGACCACAGATTGGGGGAAAATATTTAAAAAATAATCTGTCATAGACCCTATGCTGGCACCCACATCCAAAACCACTTTAATATCCTGAATTTTGGTATCAGCAGAAATATCTGTGATAAGGTCAATCCCATTGCTATGGTGGTCTGTAAATTTAGTGAGGTAGCCGAATTTGCGCACCAGTTTTAAACTGAAATTCAGCAGACCCATTTTTTTAAATATCTCTCCGATGGCTACTTTAATGTTCATTATGCTATTAGTTTATTTGCAAATGTTTTATAGTTTTCTTTTGCGTTGAATTTGCTTCCAAAATCACTGCGTATTTTTTCACGCAAAACCAAGTCTCTGGATTTTGAGTGTAAGTATTTTTCGATAGTTGCTGCGGCATCTTTTGGATTAAAATCCACATCTAGCAAGATTCCCGAGCCTTGATTTATAATTTCAGGAATTCCACAAACTTTACAAGCTGCTGCGGGAATTCCAAAACTTGCTGCTTCCATTATGGCAACTGGAATTCCTTCCAATTCACTCACATTAATAAATAAATCTACGGGTGTTGTTCTATAAAAATGCATTAAAGCAGCATTTTCTGTCCAACCGCGGTATTCATATTTATCTTGGGGTAGCAGTTCTGCTGTTCTTGTTACTACTTCATCCATACCAATACTTTCACCAAAATGTATCCAATGAAAATCTACATTCAGGTTTTTCAATATTTCTGGAATCAACTGCACACGTTTCACTGGGTAAAAATGTGAACATGACACTATTGTCACTTTTTTATCAGTTGGCACTGGAGCTGCGCTTTCTTGAACATTTACACCCAAATAACTCAATTCTACAGACAGGTGATTTCCATGCCTTTTTTTCATATAATCCAATCCATACTGGGATATTTGAAAAATGCAACTCCAGCGTGAAATTTCGCTATACCTAAAGGGGTGGTATCCTCTGGATTGCTGGCCTTCATCAAAATCATAACCATGCGCCCTTCCAACAATTTTGTTCACCCATCCTTTGTCTTTTAAAATTGCCAATATGGTAGCCCAATCATTTAACCAATAAGAGTACAAGACCATATTTTTCTGATTCCAACCTTTGGGAATATTTTCTGCCTCAATAATTAACCCTATAAGGCGGTTCCAATTCCATTTAAATTCTGTAAAATATCGTTTTCTATGCGGAGATTTGATGATTTCAGTTACAAACCATTTCAATATCATCCAGCCATAATTGAGAATAATTTTCCTAAATGGTACTTGTTGGATTTCCCAGCCTGGATGTACCGTTACATTTTTTGGTAGAACCGGTTTATCAT
>JADYZD010000303.1 GCA_020853295.1 Bacteroidia bacterium
AATCTTCTCTAAAAATAGAGGAACAAACTATGCCATTTATTGTTGCATTTTCTGCGACAAAACCCAACTTTTTATTTGGATTTCTTTCTCGAAAAATGCACCAAAACCAACAACGGAATTCCCAATAAACTCCACCAAAAACCTTTTGCAATATTGGGGTTGTTGTAGGTCAATTTTATCAAACCTTTAGGGTTTTTTACACTTAACAAACCACTCCTGAATTTGATGATTCCTTCCCCCTCCATACTCCAGTATTTAGAAAAACGTTGGTTCAATATGATTTCGGATTGTCCTACACTCTGCAATACAAATTTGTTCGGCGAAAATGATACCCATTTGGCACCCAATGCCATTTGTCGCAAGGTATCAAATACAGGTTTTTGTGGCATGGGCTCGTAGGCATTCACTACCGGCTCCGCATTCAGCACATGCAAAAACTGCCGCAGTGTATCGCTGCCCTCAACCAACAATGGATTGGGAAATTGCTTTTCAGCATTCATCACTTTCTCAGGTTCCATTTGTTCTGTATCGGCCATAAAACTGGTTTCCGCTGAAAAAGCCAATCCACGTGATATAGCAGCTGCAATAAATATGGCATACAGCAATTTCTTTTGCTCCGCATTGCGTACCACATACAAAATGCCGGCATACAAAGCCATAACCACAATCAGCCCAAATCTAGATGGGGCACGCATTCCGCTAAAAATGGGTACATAAGTGTTTAGCCAATACCAAGGGTTGATTTTACCCGGTGCATTGCCCATACTGAGCCAAATTGCAGCGCAGAGAACAATTCCCCATTGCCACCATTTTCCCGGCAATTGTGCCCTGTAAAACCACAAAATTCCGATTAAAATGAACTCAAATCCAAGGGTGTATTCAAACCAAGAATGCCACATGCCTGTGCGGGTTTCATACCCTGACAGTGATTGCAACCAAGCCCAAAGAGATATACCGCTTTCGTCGCGCACCAACCTAGGTGTTTCTGCCCAAGCCGCTATTTCTGGATACAATTTCCACAGTGAAATCGCTATAGAAATTATGGGTATTGCCAAAAAATAAATAAGAGATTTATTTGATTTTAAAATCCACAATTCTGCGATTACCCAGAGAAATAAAATGCCTACTGCTATAAGGAATACAATAGGAGCTCCACCGATGATCATTTGACATAATATTCCTATTGACAACAGCAGTTTCCAAAAGGAATAAGATTGCCGTATTTCATAGAAAAAATACAACAACCATGGAATGAAATAAGCATACAATACATTGCTATGGCCGGCGGTAAAAATATGGGCACTAAAATACCCTGTTGCCGCAAACATCAATGCCCCACAGATGGATAAAACCCGGTCGGAATTGAGTTTGTAAAACAACCTGTAACTGCCCGCAGCACCCAAAACCATGGCCAATAATATGGAGATTTTATATCCGTAAAAAGTGCCGAACAAGATTATGGGAATAAAGTAAATACTCAAATGCCCTGATTGTGGATTGGCCATAAAATCTGAACCAAAAGCCAACCAAATATTGTTCTGCGGAAATTGCCCATATTCCACCATGCATTGCCTTGCCGACTCAAACATGGAGTAGGTGAGGTCCCAATCATTGGCGCCATAAAAACTCCAATTTCGGGGCAGCCAGTAGCCAGAAATGAGCAAGGCCCAAATTAAAAATAATAACCAACTGCCTTTAAAACTCAGTAAGAATTGGGTGGTATTTTTATAGAATTTGTTGTTCAAATGGATTAATGTTTTAGGGCAATAGAATCGAGGTGGTAGCTGCTGTTTTTGCTAAATTTAAAGTAATTCAAATTCATTGTATCTGTATTTATTTTATATGCAAATGGGGCGCCGTAAAATAAATTGTTGGAATAAATCAATGCGGAATCTGGTTTGGTATTGATGGATTTTACAGTGCAAATTCGCTTATGCAAATCTTTGCGTGCCGCACTCCGCAGCAAGGTTTCGTAGGGCAGGGCCCAGGTTACCCTCCATTGCTCGGGGTTTAAAGTACTGTCGTAAACCAAATTCTTTTCTACAGCGTATTGTTGAATTAGTGAGTCTAAATTCTTCAATCGTTTGGAATAAAAATCTCCTGATTGGTAGTGAGAAAATATACCAAAGGCAGAAACCAAAACAGCAAACAACACAACTGGCAAACGCATTTCCCAGGCTTCTGAATTTAAAGAAAGCAATGGAATAAATAGGAGCAGGGCTACCGGTGCAAAGTTCTTTTCCATCATAAGGTTTGAATCGCCAACAGTAAATATAAAAACAATACTCATCACAGCGCCAATTGCGGCAAGCAGTATTACAAATAAATTGATTCTGGGATAGAACTTTTGTATGAGGATAATTCCTGCAACAAAGGCCATTGTAGGAATTGCAAATATTGAGAAGAAGTGCCCTGTGAAATAATGCCAAGTCCAGGAATTAAAAATGCCTTTAATATTGGCGATGTCAATTCTGCCCAATATATCATTTTCATAGCCACTGTTGTGAAACAAATATTTCTTTGCTATTGCAAAAAGAGCAATAAAAAACAGGGTGCCTATTCCCATCCATTTGTTTCTATAAAGGCTTATAAAAATAGCGGAGAACACCAGGAATGGCAACACTCCCGGATGTGTAAAAAAGGCAGCACCGAGCAGTAAAATACTTAAACTAAAATAAATGGATTTAAAATTTTCTGCCTTTATTAATGATGCAATATAAATGGAGCAATAGCAAAGGGCTGGAACCATTTCAGCAATACCCAAATAATACCATTCTGACCCTGTTGAAACGATAATAAAAAGAGGCAATAGGTACAATTGGTTGCTTCTGTCTATTTTATAAATAATATATGATGCGGCCAATGGAATTAGAATACTGCTTATTGAAAGTACCGCCATTACCCATTCTAAAGGTAGTTTTAAATATGCTGCACACCAAGCTGGAAAAACCAAGGGCCACATGCCCCAGCGGCCGTGTTCTATTGGGAGCTGCAGGTTCGCTAGGCGAAACATTCCATAAGCCG
>JADYZD010000304.1 GCA_020853295.1 Bacteroidia bacterium
CTTAAATCGCGCACATCATCAATGTTTACAGAAATTCGGGTGGGCAAGCCCATTCTTGCAAAAATATCATTTACCACACCGCTAGCGATGCTGCTAAGGCTGTTACCCGCAACACCAGAGCCACTTACTACCCCAGTGGCGGCCACTGAAGACTGGGCAAACGATGGAGTAATAAAATTGCCAAACAACAACAAGGCCACTGCCTGCCGCATGGTTTCATCCTTATCTGCCCTAATGCGTTGAATAACGCGGTACACATCATTTCCACTGCTGCCAGTGCTGCTCTCCAATTCCGGTGTTTGGATATCAAAACTGATGTTGGGGCTCATTAAATTCCCACTCATGTACAACAAGCTTTGCACTTTTATGGGGGCATAGCTTTTTTGAGAACCAGAGGACACTGCGGTCATAAGGGCAGAAGGTGAAATTCTTTTCTCAAAACTGCCAGTCATGTTCACCACTGCATCATAGGGATCGCCACTCCAAATAATGGTTCCACCGGGTTGCAAGGCCACTTTTTTGGTGAGCAAATTGATGCCCGGAATTGAAAAAACATAATCGCCTTGGGTAACCCTAAAAGTGCCGAACATGTTAAAATTCTCATACTCATCATAAACCATGCGCAAAATGCCATTGCCCCTGCCCCTAATTACATCGCCAAGCTTTTTATCAATTACAAATTCAGCTTCCAAATCCGGATTGATGTTCAATGTGAGGTTGATCCTGTTCAGTACATTTGAAATTTTCGATGCGGCAGAATCTGGTCGGGTTTTTATTTGATTTCTTTTTTGAAAAGTAATGTACCCCAATTTCTGATTTTGTTCTACATCGCTATACAATATTTTAACAATGCTATTTTTCCGCGCCTTCAAATTAATATCCATTGAAATGCGGTCAAAAGGCCCGTAAATATGGCAATCTCCATCGGCATAAGCTGTGCCATAAAAGATGTCATCATCCCCTTCTTTGGTGTTAAGCACTTTTAAATTATTGGCACTATCTATTTTTAAATCCAATTTAAAATTCTTGAATTTATTAAACGTAATTGCCAAATTCGCTTTAGCCGTACCAAGGCCGGTTTCGTCTCTAAGCAATACCGGTTTTCCGCTGAAAAATCCTTTTTGATTGATAAAGAATTCTGCACTAAATGCATAACTGGTTTTTAAATAATCCACCATGGCCATTACATCTTTGGCATAGGCATTTCCAGTAATTTTGGGATCATCAAAATTGCCACCTACGGCAATTTGTCCCCCTATTTTTCCTCCATTAAAAGTGAGTACATCTTCAAAGAAAGGTTGCAAAGCCCGTATGGGAGTTGAAACTGGAATATCTGCCAACAAGGCCAATTGTTCCATGCCTTTTTTCTTTTTGTACCCAATATTGCCCCGAATGGCTGTACCATCGAGAATACCATGAATAAAATCGGCATTTAAACTCAACCTGCCGCTTTGGTCCAAATCTTTTAGGGTAACATTTACATCGCCATAAGCAATGCTGTACAACTTCAAATCACGGCCCGAAATGTCTCCGTCAAAAGTAGGCCAACCCAGCAGGGATGCAATGCGCACTGTTCCGTTGAACCTGCCCGAAAAACTATCTAAAATAGATTCTTTAATAAATGGTTTAATAAAATCGAAACCGAAGTTACCAAAATCCACTACCAGGGTATCGGTTTTTCTGGCTGATATTTTCCCATGTGCTTCAATATAATGGTCAATTCCATCCAAGTACAAATACTCGCAATTGATGGTTCCATCATCGTCTATACTCAAGCGCGACTCCTTGCCTATGGTCCAATCTTCAGCATTTACTTTTAATGCAGAACCGGTAATATTCAGTGAAATATTGTCTGCTAAAAATTCAGAAAATCCATCAACGTCAATGGTATTTTCACCGGAATTATCTGCGAATTTTAAATTGTATTCGGCCTTGCCATCGGCGGCAATTCCATTGATGCTGATATTGGTTAAAATGGGTTCATCACTGCTTACAAATTTGGCTGCAGATGCACTAAAATTTAATTTATTTCCACCACTTCTATCGGCATGAAATTCAAAATTTTCTGCAGTAAAATTTTCATATTGTACTTTTAAAGCTGGCAGCTGAATATGCGCTGTACCTGCCTCTGTATCATAATCTCCAAAAATATTTACCTCATTTGTTTTTAGGCCAGGAACAAATAAATCATACAACAAATCGGGTTTTTTTACTGTAAAATCAAAAGTAAATTTATCCATACCCTTGTAAGGTTGATGGGCAATTCTCTCGGGAAATACATCCGCAAAAGAATTGATTGCAATGGTGCCCAAATTGTTTACAGACAGGGTTCCAGCAAGGGATCCTTCAGCAAAATCGCCTTCCAAATCAATGCGGGTGGTGCCAATGCCTGTTTTGGTTACTTTTTGGTGGTTGAACTCATACACCTTTCCCTTGCGGTGGATATACAATTGATTTACATCAGCAAAGCCCTGTAAATCATCGGGATTGAGGCCACTGGCCTTTACCGTGGTTTGCATCCAAATTAGTGAATGCACGGTATCCAATCCCAATTCATACAAATCCAAACCGCTGCTACTTGCGGTAAAATCAAACACAGGTTTGGAGCCTGTAAAATCTATAATTCCCTCAAAATTGGAGTTGAGGCGTATGTCATTAAATTCCGCTTTTCCTTTAAAATTCTTTGTCGTGAGTTCACCATCTACCATGGTATTTGAAAAACTGCGTCCCCTAATTTCCAGTTCAGAAATATTGGCCACAGTTTGCATTTCAAAATGCTCCAAGTTCAGGCCAGAACCATCCAATTCAATTTCAAAAACCGCGTGGCCCAATTGAGAATTAAAATGGCTGAGGTCAAAACCATCGGTAGCGATATTGCCGGAAAAAATCGCGTTGGACAATCCCGGTTTAAAATTCATAAAAATATCGGTTTTTGCATTTCCGAGGGCCGACTGAACCACCCCATTCCATTTAAAATCCAGGAATTGGCCAATAAAATCACCTGAAGCATCAATAGTACCTGCATCATGCAAAACGGCGGGTAGGGAAATGCCATTTAGAATTCGTTCCAAATCAGGGGCGGTAGTGTGCAGCTTTTTAATGCGGTATTCGCAATAGGTGGTGCGCCATTCAGGCAATCCATCCATAAAAAAATCACCCACAATTTTGGTATTGCTGCCAATATTGAAATCGGCTTTAGACAGTTGCAAGTGGTCGTAAGTGCCTGAAATCTTCAATTTGTTCACTTGCACTGTTTCTGGGTGGTTTTTAAGGTCTGCGGTAAATACCGACAGTTCTTTTAAGCAGATGGAACTCTCACTTACATTGCCCATCCACTGGGTGTTGCTAATAAACTCATCCATGTGTTTATAGCCGGGGTAGGCGAAATGCAAATTGCCTTGCAAGTGGGAACAGGCGGTAAACAAACTCAAATCATCAAAATCCATCCCTTTATCGTGGATATTGCACAATGCATTCATTTTGCGCACTTGCAGTCCGCTGCGTTCTACGGTTCTAAAATTGCGGGCAGTAAAATGCAGTGAATCATCAATAATTTCTAGATTTTGTAAAGTTCCATTAATTTTAGAAAAATGCAGGTTGAACTCGTCCAATTCTCCTGGTGAAGTATTCCACTTCGTTTCGTCAAAATAATGGAAGTCGCAGGCATTGAGTACCGCTTCTGAAAATTGAATTCTCCAAATGGTTTTTGGGGTGCCTTTTGGACGTGGTGGCCCGTCGAAATAATCGAGCAAAAAATCAATATTTTTATCTTTAAAATCCTTGTGGTACCCAATATTTACTGAAACCCCTTTAAGGGTTGCTTTATCAAAAACAATATTGTGGTTTTTGGAGTCGTACTTTTTTAGTTGCAAATCCAGGGCCTTAGCATTGATGAGGGTATCTTTTGCTTGGTCACCGATAAAAACTTCTTCGAGGTGAATGTTTCTAAAAAAATCAAATTCCAGGGCACCTATGCGCACTTCTACCCCCAATTCTTTGCCCAACCAAGAGGCAGCTTTATGCGCCAAATAGGTCTGCACCGTGCGGCTGCGCGCCAAAACCCCCGTGAGCCCAATGAGCAACATGAGGAACAGCAAGGTTCTGATGAGAAACTTGCGTAATTTTGTGCGCCGCTTTTTCAAAGCTTCAAATTTAATAGAGCTGCGGGCAGCGGTATCAACTATACATGCAGTATTCCACTATTTTGGGCATAGAGAGCAGTTGCGATGATACCGCGGCAGCTGTGCTTAAGGAGGGCAAAATCCTTGCCAACCTTACAGCCGGACAGGCCATTCATGAAAACTATGGTGGTGTGGTGCCTGAACTTGCAAGCAGGGCGCACCAAAGTAACATATTGCCGGTGGTGCATGCCGCACTAAATACCGCCCAAATTCAGCTTCAAGATTTGACTGCCATTGCCTATACCCGCGGGCCTGGACTCATGGGTTCATTGCATGTTGGGGGCAATTTTGCCAAAGGCCTCAGTTTGGGACTGGGCATTCCTTTGATTGGAGTGAACCACCTACAAGCCCATGTTTCCTCTTTGTTTATCGACCCGCCTAGCCCCAAATTTCCCATGCTGTGTTTGCTGGTGAGTGGGGGCCATACCCAAATTCTATTGGTGAAAAGCTTTATGGAAATGGAAATTGTGGGCAGCACCATAGACGATGCCGCTGGTGAGGCTTTTGACAAAGGCGCCAAGCTGCTCTCACTCCCTTACCCTGGCGGACCATTGATAGACAAAAATGCGGCAAACGGGGATGACCAAAAATACGCTTTTACCGCAGGAAAAGTTCCTGGACTGGACTACAGTTTTTCGGGAATTAAAACCAATTTGCTGTATTTTTTGAGAAAACAAACCGAACTGCAGGCAAACTTTATTCAAGAAAACCTGGCGGACATTTGTGCCTCGTATCAAAGGGCCTTAATAGACTATTTGTTGTTAAAATTTAAATTGGCCATTACGGAGTACAAACCCCAAAGCATTGGATTGGCGGGAGGCGTTAGTGCCAAGAGCAGGTTGCGCCGCGATTTTAATGCATTGGGCGTGCAAATGGGCTTGGATTGCCTGATACCCAAATTTGAGTATTGCACCGACAATGCGGCCATGATTGCCATTGCTGGCATGTATTTGTTGGAATCTGGCAATACCACAGCCATAGATGCTTTGCCTTATACCCGCGGCATGGTTTGACCCTGCATTGCCCATAATTTGCTTTTAAACCCATTGCGCTTCCGTATCTTCGCAGGGTGCTAAATCAGCTCATTCATGATTTTAAAAATGGCGACTTTAAATCAGTAGCCCGGGCCATTTCTTTGGTGGAAAACCACGGGCCTGGACATGAGGCTATTTTAGAATCATTGGATACTTCTATTGCTATACCTGTAATTGGTTTTACTGGGCCTCCAGGTGCTGGCAAAAGCAGCTTGGTGAATGCCTTGGTAACCTATTGGGCTGCCCTGCAGTTGAAAGTGGCCATTATAGCTGTGGATCCCGCTTCCCCGTTTAATTTTGGTTCTTTACTGGGCGATAGGTTGCGCATGTCGGGTTTGTTTACTATGAGCAATGTATATATTAGAAGCATTAGCAGCAGGGGCAGTTTGGGTGGACTTTCGGCCTCAATTGTAGAAATTACCGATGTTTTAAAAAATGCAGGTTTCCAAAAAATCATTATAGAAACTGTAGGTGTGGGTCAAAGTGAGGTAGAGATTGCAGGAATTGCAGATACCACGGTTGTGGTTACAGTGCCTGAAAGCGGCGACGAGGTACAAACCCTAAAAAGTGGGGTAATGGAAATTGCAGACATTTTTGTGGTGAACAAAAGCGATAGGCAGGGTGCAGATAAATTCGCACAGCACTTGCGCGATTTGAGCCACAACCGCAGTTCAGAATGGCAAATACCCGTAATTGAAACCATTGCTACAACGGGCAAAGGCATTGAAGAGCTCCACGCCGCCATAGATGCGCATGCTGCCGTATCTCAAACAGGTGCTAAAAAGTACCTATTGATGGCAGAAAAACTAGAACAAATTATCAGAAGAAACAGAATGCAGGATATTCATGTGCGGGAGTTGGCCAAACTATTGGAACAGGAGATGAACAAACCCGGCTTTAATTTGTATGTCTATAGCAAGAATTTTATTTAATTTATGATCGCCATTCTCACAGGGAGTTCCAGAACCCATTCCAAATCCAGCTCTGTATCTAAAGCCATAAAGCGCATTTGCATGGCACACGGTGTGGATTCCAATGACATTTTTCTCCCTGATTTTACCCAATACGATATTCCATTTCACAACGGTGGAGATTTGCACAAAGACCACTTAAGCCCTTTTCAAAAATCGGTGTATGAAGCCATGTCCAAAGCGCAAATCATCTTCATTGTTTCGCCAGAATACAATTGGTTTCCAAGTGCAGAAATCATCAACCTGATCAACCAATTTGGCAGCAGGGAATTTCAAGATTGTTGGGAAAAGAAATTGTTCGCTACTTGCGGCGTAAGCTCAGGCAGGGGCGGAAGAATTCCATCTGTTCAACTCTCTTATGTGGTGAACAAACTGATTAATGTAATGGATTTGCACAGCATGGTTTCTGCCAAAATGTTTGAAAGCCAATTTACCTCACAAGTTTTGGATGCCGAAGGCAATAGCTTGGGCAATGCAGAATACGATAAAGGAATAGAGAAATTTGTGGCTTACAACTTGGAAATGGCAAAAAAGGTGAACTGGTAATTCTCAGAATTAACGAACCACAAATACGGTTGCAGTTCCATTGGCAGTTCTTAAGGCATAGATGCCTGTTTTCAATTCGCCAATATTGAGTTGGTGTTGCATGCCATTGCACACCTCAGCCAGAACGATACGACCGGTATTGTCTACCAATTCAACCAATCCTGAATAATACTTTACAAAATCCACTGTAAGTGATGCATTGGCAGGATTGGGATATACTTTTCCAATGTTACCGGCAATGTGTTGCACCCCAATATTGGGATCTCTCATGGTAACGGTAACGGTATTGGATGAACCCACCCAGCGGTTGTCAAAATCGCAACTGGCCCTATTGTGCACTTGTTCATCATGCCCCATAGGTTTTTTCAATTCCAAATAATAGGAAATCCAACCTGCACTGGCGTTTTTATTGCTCTCGCGAGAAGAGAGGTTTGCCTCGGGATACTCTGCTACCAAAATATCGCCTGTTGCAGTTTTTACAATCCTCCAATCGCCTTTTGGGAACAAATCGGTTACCATCATGTACTTTAGGGTAATGTTGGGGTCCAAAGTATCCAAAAGCACTACACGTTTTACGGTGGAATTTGAAATATTTACAAAATCTACTTTGTACTCCAAATGGGTGACATTGATATGCACCACATCGCCTGAAGTGCCCGATTTCATTACACTGCCATCGGGATCTGCGGTTTGCAAGCCCAATTTAATGGTATCGTAATTGTCTGCCTTATAAGCATCGCCAGTGGTAAACAAAGAACCTGTTTTTAGGTTGCACTCAAACTTGTCTGATACGGTGGCATCTGCGGGTATTTGTAAATACATTTCTATCAGTCTGGTTTCACCTGGCTGCAAATCCAAGATGCTATAAGTGGCCTCTTTGCGTCCAGCGTCGTAGTTATCTGGCTCTGGATTGGCGTATTTCCAAGTGAGTCTGGCATCATGGGTAAAATGAGAAGTAGGACCATTCAACACGGTATTCCCCGTATTTTTCATTTGAATCACATACTTCACAATATCGTTTACCTGAACATCGCCACCAGTGGCAGCGCCCAGTTTCAATTCCAAATCTTGGGTATTGGGCGGCATATATTGGCCCAAAGCCACCGTGCTGTATAAGCCTTTTCTGGCCTTAACTGCATAGTTAGAAGGATTGGAAATTACCCAATGCCTGCCTGGGAAAGCGCTGATGTTGTAATTGCCTTCAGGCAAAGCAACAGCAAATTTTCCATTGGCATCAGTGGTGGCAAACCATACAGAGCCACTCAAATCTTCAAACCGCACCAAAACACTGCCCAAGCCCACTTCGTTGTTGCCTTGTACCAAATCCTGATCTTTATCAAAGAAGAGCACCCCAGTAACATCACCTGCACTGGTTTCTATTTTACTGATGAATTTAATTCCGGTATTTTGTTCGCTAAATGCACCCCAAATAAAGGCTTCGCTGCCCCTTTGGCCCAATTTAAAGGCACCTGTAATGCGGTTGCCTGTAAAGTTTAAAGAATCATTCTCATAGCGCAATAAGCTGGTCCAGTTGCCATCTTTCTTAAAATCTCCGCCTATGAGTAAATATTGTTTTGCACCTGCAATGGTGGTGGGAATCGCTTTGCTAAAGCCAGAAAAGGTAACTGCTGGTGACCACGCATTGTTGGAGAACACCCGCACCTCTTTGTCGCCATTCACTTGGGTACCTATGGCTGCAATTTTATTGTTATAGCTGGCCAATTCTTCAATGGCACCGCCAAATGGGCTGCCGACACCGCCCCAAGGAGTGGTTTCGTCAACATAATAGGCCAAGTTTCCGGTTAAGGTACCGCCGAAATTTTGGAAATTGCCACCGATATACAGGCGGTTTCCTTCGGTAACCAAAGTTTTGATATCGCCATCGGTACCTTGCTGGCCCGAATTTTTACCCAGAAAACTCCATTTTGTGCCATCATAAGCAGCAATGTTGTCTACCAAGGTTCCGTTTACATTGTTTTGAAAACGCCCAGCAACAATTAACCTATTGTCGAAAACGGTCATGGCCATAATGCCATAATTGGCCGATTCAATGGTATTGCTCATGGGTTTCCAACTGCTGCCATTCCATTTGTACAAATGGCTCACATTGGCTTGCACATCGGTGGGCGATTCAATATAAGCACCCACATACATGGTATCGTTAAAAAGGACTACAGAATTGAAATGGTAAATTCCACCAGCGGTGAGTTTTACAGGAGGTGGCATTAACAGGCCAGGATAGTAACTCCAATATGCGCCGTTCCAGCGCCCAACAGTATAATCAGTAGTATCAGGGGTTGATGGTTCACTAAATAATGCTAGGTATTCATTTCCAGCGGCATAGGATGCTACAACCCTTGCACCCGAACCACCTGATTCGGATAAAGGCAAACCACTCCCCAAGGGTTGCAGCACCTGTGCCATTAAAGGAATGCAAAGCAGCGCTAAAACTGTAACCAGCAGTTTTTTCATACTTTGCAATTTATACCATATGATTACATTACTTGTCATCGATTAGTCAAGCCTCCATATTATTTGGGTGGTCAATCCTCCGGTGAAAGCTCGAGGGCGAATAGTTGCACCTGGCACATACATCTGTGTTACAGTGTAATTTGCAGTAGCACTTAATACCCATTTTATACGCATGCCGATGTTTCTATACACTCCGGCAGAAGTATTCATTAATAAATAATTCTTCCTGTACCAGTTTTGCTCCACTTTTTGAACATCCAAAAACTGGTAATCAAGTGTGGTGTTCTGGCTGCTTTGGCTTGTGAAACCGAAGTTGGCAGAAACTGCAGGAACGAATGTGTACTTTTTACCAAAATTCCATTGTGCCATCCATCCAATTGGGAAATCGATGTTGGTAATGGTATTGGTACCTTTAAAATTCACTTCTACCCCACCAGATAGGTAATCCTTAATTGGGTAGCGGCCAAATTTATCTAAAGGTGGGTTGTTTACAGCATTTAAAGCCGGGGCCTCATCTGTAAAATTGAAATTCAAGCTGTTTTTTCTTTGGTAGTAATTCATTCCACCAAAAATGTAATTGTTGCCTTGTACGCGGTATCCAAATGTGCCCGAGAAATTCATAGAGGCCAATAAGCCTTCACCTTCACTAAGGCGTTTTGAAAAATTCTTGTGTACATAATTGCCATATTCAGGATTTACTGAAATTCCGGTAGAAGATACCAATTGACCCACACCAAAGGTGGCGATGGTGCGAGAACCTACAACCATAGGTATGGGCAATATATTTAAGGAAACTTTATCCTTTTGGTTCAAATCAACATTGGGTTGCTCTCCGATATCGCTGTGGCGAATTCCAAAAGAAATCAAATGCGCATTGCTTTTCCAAGTGTGGGTTTCTACCGTTTTGATATGCTCATTCCCACCATCATTTGAAGGGGTAGCTTCTGGGTTGGCTTTAACAGCAGCGCCCTTAGTGGCAACTTGTTTCACCGGTTTGGCAGCTGCATTTGGAGCAGTAGCTTTATCGTTGGAAATACCTGCATTACCTGCAGCATTTGCCTCATCCGTATATAAAGGAGTATTGGAAGCGCCATTTCCAGCATTTGCATTGGATTCTACATTGGCATTGGCGTTGTTCTTCTGAATGTCTTGGTTATTTTGAACGGTATCGGAAGTATTGGAGTTATTGAATGACTGAATTTGCTGATAAGCAAGAGCACCAACACCGCACAATACGGCAACAATAGCGGCAGCTTTCCACCATACTAGACCTTTGCGTTTGCTATTTTGGTCGAGTTTGCTGGCAATCCCTTCCCAAGCCAAAGCAGGAACAGCCGGTTGGTAGTCGGCATAAGTTGCTTCAAGCAGGTCGTCGATATGTAGCATTTCGCTATTCACTTTTAACTATTTTGTAGTAGGTCTTTTAACATTTGGCGTGCACGGCTCAGTTGACTTTTGGATGTTCCTTCAGAAATTCCCAATTGCTCAGCAATTTCTTTATGGCCCATTTTATCAATGGCGTACATGTTTAGTACAATTCGGTATTTTTCGGGCAGGGAAGCCATGCATTTCATTACTTGTTTCATGTCGTGCATAGGAACTTGGTTGTCATCGCTTTCATCTTCTACGATGTTACCTTCTTCCATGTCCACAAAACGAGGCCCCCCGCTTTTTTTTCTGAATCCTGAAATTGCCAGATTTATAAAAACCCGCGACATCCAGGCGCCAAGTGGCCTATCTCCTTTGTAGCTATCAATGTTGTCAAAGACCTTCATGAAGCCATCTTGCAGCAGATCATTCGCATCATCAGAATTGTTGGAATAACGCAGGCAAAAGCCATACATTTTTTGACTGTACTTCAGGAACAACTCCTGTTGAGCACGTCGATTTTTGTCCTTACAACCCTGTATGATTTGTTCATCTTCAAGCAAGTCACTTCATATTAATGACGCACAAATTTGAAAAGGTTGCAAAATTTTTAGAAATTTTTAAAAGTATTTAAAAATCTGCTGGTAAATAAGTTGTCTTCAGGCAATCCTGAAACAGCAATCAATCGGCAGCACCTATGTGTTTGAGGTGGTCGATATGGGATTTTAATGCTTTTGGAAAAGTAGGCTGTTCGTTATAAACAATATTGTAATCGGCACAAACTTGTTTTACAATGGCAGAAATTGCAGGATAGTGAACATGGCTCATTCTTGGAAACAAGTGGTGCTCTACCTGAAAATTCAATCCACCGGTTAACCAACCCCAAAATTTGCTTTTGGTAGCAAAGTTTGCAGTGGTTTGCAATTGGTGCACGAACCAAGCATTTTCAATTTTCAATGTTTTGGGATCAGGCTCAGGGAAATCAAGGTCTTCAATGGCATGGGCCAATTGAAATACGATGCCCAAAGTTAAACCAGTTACTGCCAATGTTAGGCCATAGCCCAAAAGGAATTGACCTGTAGGCAACACCATTAAAGGAACTACCCAGAAAATGCCAAAGTACGCCAATTTACCGCCCCAGAAAATCAAGTGTTGTTTTACACTCATTTTGGGTATTTCGGTAGTGGCAACGCGCATTTGTATGTATTTCTGCATATCCCTTACTCCTACCCACCAAAAGTAGGTAAGGCTGTAAAGCAAAGGCCAGTAGTATTGTTGGTACTTGTGATAAGCTTTTTTAGGCTGTTGGGTGTTCAAACGCATAAAAGGACGGATGTCGATATCTTCATCATGCCCTTCAATATTGGTATAAGAATGGTGCGCTACGTTGTGTTTTACTTTCCAGAAATAAGAACAGCCCCCCATAAAATCCAAAGTATAGCCCATAAGGTCATTTACCCATTGCTTGCGCGAGTAACTGCCATGGCAACCGTCGTGCATCACATTAAATCCAATGGCTGCCAAATTCACACCAGCTAAGGCACATAGCGGCAAAGCTATCCATGCAGATGGGGTGTGAAATACCAACAACCAATATAAAAACACGATGGAACTGAGCAAGATAATGGTCTTAGAATACAACTTAAGATTGCCTTGCTGTTTGATGCGATTTGTCCTGAAATATTCGTCTACTTTCTTTCTAAGCACAGCTGAAAACTCGTCTTGTGCTCTTGCGAATGTTACTTTAGTCATTTGATGATTTTAGTGGCGCAAAGGTAGTCAAATATTGAACAAGGTACACTAAAAATCACAAACAGCACCTTAATATAATACAAGCATTACACAAAACAGCAGGCAGCA
>JADYZD010000305.1 GCA_020853295.1 Bacteroidia bacterium
ACATTTTTGGTAATGGTGCGGGTGGTATCGCCGGTGTTCCATGAGTAGAACATGGTATCGGCATGCAGCGCATCAAAAGTAGCGGTTTGGTAAGTGCATATGCGTTGGTCAGCCATACTCGGCTTGCCTGGCAATGGTTTTAAAAACACAGTTGCGGTATCATAAAACTTACAACCGTCGCCATCGGTCACACGTACTTGTATGGTTGAGTCGCGGTCTACACTGTTTAGTGTGAGTGACTTCAGCGTATCGCCAGAGGTGTGCACATCGGGGCGGGTCCAATAGTAGCGGTATGGCGCTTTTGCAAAAAGTACAGTAGCTTCTAAGGTAAGCTTGTTACAAAAACAGGCAAAAGTATCTGCTGTAGCCAAAATCGCTGTCGGTGGATCAGGAATAATCACCGTATCACGGTAAATGGTAGGACAGTTGTCGCTATTATTTACAGTATGCACAATGATATATTTACCTCCTTTTTTAAAGGACATGGTATCGGTGCGTTTGCCGCTAAAGTAAAACTCGTTATTGCCATTGCTGTCGCGGAAACTCCATTTGTACTGTGCCACACCTTTAAAGCCACTTTCCAATTTTGCTTCATAAGCAAAGCGGCCACATTTTAAAATGGTGTATTTGCGGGTATCAAAAGCGCGGGGGTTTACCCTTACTTTAAATCCACGGACAGCTTGAGCCGGTTTTGGACAATGTTGGTCGCTGGCAGTAACAGTGAAAGAGTATGCCACATCACTGGCCTGGCCCACGCGGGTTTGCCAGCAAAATTGTGCAGTTTTTTCACGGTCAGATGGGTTCTTGATGGTAAATGTACCACCTGGTATACCATTATTCCAACTCATGACCACAGTATCGGGCACCGTTTGGTGGGGTGTAAAAGTCAAATCTGTACCTTTAATATCGAAACAAAGTTTATCGCCTTCGCATACTTTGTTTACTGTGGGTCCATCAATTTTTGGGGCATTGTTATACCCGCAATCGTCTTTTACAATAATTTGTATATCTCGCCGGGTTTTACCCACCCAGACATAGTTGCCAAGGGTATCCTTTCGCCATTCCGTTATCTCCAGCACCAGAATTGCCACCTCATCGCATTTGGTTGGTGTAAATACAATATCCCCAGTAGAGGTATCCATAAAAAAGCCCCTTGGAGGATCTGTTTTAATGTTTGGTGTGCATTTAATACTAGAAGGTGGAATACAATATGGGGTTACTGGGTATTGGTATGAAAACGGACTTGAATACGTTACAGAATTGTTTGGAATTCCGCGCAAAGCCGGAGCCAATCGGTATGATAGTGAGTCGTAATCGGAAGTATCCAATGCACCGTTGTTGAAATAATAAGCTTGGTTACAACAAGCATACGCCACCGGAACATTGGTAAGCTTTGGTGAATTGTTGCATTTGTTTTTCGATTTTCTAACATTACAAACATTAATCACACAAGTGGTCCAGAAATCTTGCCAAGTAGCACCAGTGGTAATTGCTTCATTTCTGCAACATTGATTGTATGCAATGGTGAGTTCGCAGCAATTTGATGGTCCCACTTTTCCAGCAAAAGGAGCTTTTGAAATATCGATAGTAAGCTCGTAAGTATGTTCTTCAACACCTTCGCCGGTATAGCCAGTATTTTGTGGATTACAAGGACTGTTTGCAGTAGAACAGCGAGGGGTAATGTCGCGAATCCCTGTGCGGGTAGGCCCTGGCAAACTTCCTCCACCGCAACCGTTGCCATTATTGGTACCAGAATACCATTGCATAATAGACCAACTGGGAGGAGCACCGGCACCACGACAATCGCGGTAAAACCTGATGATTATTTTATATCTAACACTATCAATACACTGATAACTCATATCAGCGCCCATTACATGGTCTGCCTTAACAAGTGAATTCCAACTTGAAAGGGCCAATAGTGTAAGAGTTAATGCAAACTTTATGGAGGTGCGTAACATCTGAATATTCAAATTTAATAAAAAAAACCGACTCTTAATAGACACATTACAACAAAGATATGTTGCCTCAAAAAAAGAAATCAATTACATGCCAAAAAACCGCTTGATTGCCGACCAGCATTCCCGCTTCCTATCGGCATCAGAAACCACTGTATGCAATGCATGGCAACGCAATACAGCAATACTCCCCCACTGCGCATTTTGGTAAAACAAAACCTCTTTATCTGGAGCATACCACTTATCGGTCCAAACAATTACTTTTTCTGGCATAAAATCATCTACGATCTCTGCCAATTTGTTCACAGAAAGCACATTTGCCGCATTAATTACCGCATAATCCATAGGTTCTAATAACTTGCCCTGCCATTTTACCGCACCCATTAGCTTATCCAACACCTGAAAGGCCTTTTCCGGTATAGATGGCATGTCATAATCCATAATATGCAAAATCTTTAAATTGCCAGCCCCATGGTACTGAAACTGCCGTGATTGTTGGTCGGAAACCAAAAACACACCCTCGTTGAACAGCCCTGTAATTGCCAACGGATTATCCACAAACATTTCGTTTTCCTCCATAAATTATTCTATTCAGTTAATTTCGCCCGCAAAATGGCCCACGAAATTAAGATTAACAAAACGCAAAACAGTAGAATTTTGGAATTAGACCAAAACAATATTGGCTTTGGAAAAATATTTACTGACCACATGTTTGTTTGTGATTTCGATGGTGAATCCTGGACAAACCCTACTATAGAGCCTTACGGGCCCATGATGTTGTCTCCAGCAACCAGTGCATTGCACTACGGACAAGCCATTTTTGAGGGCATGAAGGCTTTTCATTATCACAACGATGTGGCCCTGTTCCGTCCAAAAGACAATGGCAAACGTTTGAACATTTCTGCCCGCCGCATGGTGATGCCCTAAATTCCTGAAGAATTGTTTAT
>JADYZD010000306.1 GCA_020853295.1 Bacteroidia bacterium
ACAGTTTTGCTAATTTTCGCCACTTGAAACGCAATTTAAAGCATATTCAAAAACAAAGCACATCAACAAACCAATATCTGTTGTATTTTTGCAGTTCCATTAGGTCCCGCAGTGATGCGGCATCACACAAAAATTTTCATGACATTTAAAAAAGAAAACACCGGCGGTAAAAAATTTCAGGGGCGTTTGCCCGACGAAAAACCGGTAAAAGTTGCACGTAAACGCAGTGTTGCTGCTCCCAAAAAATTCAACGATACCAAGGGGCCCAAGTCTTTTGGCACTGGCAGATTTAAAAAAGAGGAGGGTGATGCTACTTCTAGGCCTTATACCAAAAGAAAAGATGGGGATAGGAACGAAAAACCCTACACTTCTAGCAGGCCATATTCCGAAAATAAATTCAAAAAAACAGACAGCCGCAGCCCAGGTTCTTTCAAAAGGAAAGAAGAAGGCGATGCTTACAAGTCTGGAAGGACTACAAAACCACCCTATGCTGAAGGCAAATACAAAAAAACCGAGGGTGGCACATCTAGGCCTTATACCAAACGTACAGACGGCGATAAATTTGACAAACCCTATACGGCTGGCAAAAACCCCAAATCTTATGGCGATAACAAGTTTAAGAAATCTACAGGTTCGGGTTCTGATAGGCCTTACTCTAAGGGTGCTAAAACAGGTTCCAAATTTGGCAACACCCGTGGTCCAGGCATAAAAGACAGTTCCAATAAAAAATATTTTAAAGAAGAAAAGGGCTTAAAAGACGAAAGGCCGAGCAATTACAAGGGCCGCGGCAAAAGTTTTAGGAGCAATAGTAGCGATTTGGAAAAAGGCAAGACCTTATTGGATAATGAAGAAGTTAGGTTAAACCGTTATATCGCAAACAGCGGCATGTGCAGCCGCAGAGAGGCTGATGTAATGATAGAACAGGGCTTGGTAAAAATCAATGGTGAAGTGGTTTCCCAGCTCGGAACTAAAGTAAATAAAGGTGACGATGTGAGGGTAGATGGAAAGCGAATATCTCCAGAAAAAGCGGTTTATATTTTGCTCAACAAACCCAAAGGTTATATTACCAGCACCAGTGATCCCGATGAACGGGCAACGGTGATGGACCTCATTGATTTACCCGGCAAAGAAAGAATTTATCCTGTCGGTCGCCTAGATAGAAATACCACCGGGGTTTTGCTGCTCACCAATGATGGTGAATTGGCACAAAAACTCATGCACCCCAGTTTTGAAATTAAAAAAATATACCGCGCAAAATTGGACCGCAAACCTTCAAAAGACCATTTGCTTTCTTGGGTAAGCGGCGTAGAACTTGAAGATGGATTTATGAGTTTTGAGCAATGTGGATTTGTAGACGAGGAAGATGATTGTGTGCTCGGACTCGAAGTTCACAGCGGCAGAAACCGCATTGTTCGACGAATGTTTGAACATTTTGGCTATGAAGTAATGGCACTAGATAGGGTAATGTTGGGCGAGTTTGATCACCTAAAACTAGGAAGGGGCAAGTGGCGCTTTTTGGGCGATAAAGAAATTGCCTATGTGGAAAGGCTAAAAAGAATGAAGGGCAAGAGGCGTTAATGCCTCAATACCCAAATACATCTTCTAAAGTTAACACCTTTACTTTACCATATTTCTCTAAATCCTTAGCAGTTATTTTTTCTGCATTCGCAAGAACTGCGTAAGTATAAATATTACCAGCGATTCTGGTTTTGTGAAATGCCGCTACATCTTGCATACCTATTGTTGGCAATTGCTTGTACAGCAGTTCACGACTGTCAGTAGTTTCGCCCAAATCTGCTAAAGAAAACCAATAGCCAACAAGGTTTTCATCATCAACCCTTTCTGTTTCTATTCTGTTTTTTAAGCTTTCTTTTGATAAGGCAAACACATTTTCATCCACTGGTAAATCGGTAAGCAGTTCATTCATTCCAGCAATTGCCTCGTGGAACTTATCTGCCTGTGTACCAATAAATGCAATGGTGGTATATGGTTTGTTGGCGTAAGCAGGAGAGGAATAATCAGCATAAGTGCTATAGGCTAAAGCCTTACTCTCACGTATGTTCTGAAATACTACGCTGCTCATATCTCCTCCAAAATATTGATTGAAAGTAGAAATAATGGGCTCGTCTTTTGAATTGTACATCGGCCCTTTGCTCAGCCAGTAAATGCTGGCCTGAACCATATCGTAGTTTACAAAAAATACTTCTTTTTCTGTGGTACTTCTGGGTAAAAATTCCTGTAAAAAATCGCTATATATATTTTGTTGCTTGCTTTGGTGCAGCTTTGAAATGCTTTCAACTAGCGCCAAGATTGGCCTTTGACCAAAATAATTGATGCTGTGTTTCTTGCCACTCAGGCCTTTAATAATCTGAATCAAATCATTGCTGCCTAAAGCCTTTAATTCTGTTGCACTTAGCACCCAAGTGCTGGGGTTGTTAGCACCATATAAGGCGTACTGCGCCAGCCTGGAAGCAATTACCCGGTTGTTTAATTTGGCATCTGAACGTCCTTTTTCCTCGTCAGAAATGAGTTCTTTAAACGCATTTGCATCTGGTTTTGC
>JADYZD010000307.1 GCA_020853295.1 Bacteroidia bacterium
AGAAAATGATTCAGACCGTTTGTCTCAGATATTTTTTGGCTTGGGCAGGATTCTGTTGATTGAGAAAAAACATGTTGAAGCGTTAAAATTGTTTAAGGAAGTAGAAAGCAATATGGTATATACCCATGAAAAGGTAGGCCTTGCTGTATGTTATGAAAACATTGCACAGGTATTCTATCAAATGGGCCGGTACGATAGTGCTTTGATATACGGCAGGAAGGCAAATTTCTTTGTGAATAGCACCCGATTTGGGGTGAATAAAATGGAAATAAACCTGCTATTGAGTAATGTTTTTAAAGCCATTAACAACAACGATTCTTCCATCCATTATTTGCGAAAACACCTCATTTTAAAAGATTCCATTATCCAACAAGACATTACTACGCAAATTACATTGGCAAATTCGAATTATGAATTTGAAAAAATGGAAAATAAATTTTCTCAAGAATTGCTAACAAGCCAGCGCAGAAAAAATGTATTCATACTACTCACATCTATCTTATTTGCCATTTCTATTATTGTTTTTGTATTTTTTAGGAGCATTAAAAAAGCCAGAAAAAAATCAGAAGAATTGTTGTTAAATATACTTCCCAAACACACAACAGAAGAACTGAAAAATTACGGGAAAGCCATTCCAAGACACCATGAATCTGTGAGTATTATGTTTTGTGATGTTCAAAATTTCACCATTATTTCCGAAAAATTATCACCTGATTTTCTGGTAAATATGTTGGATTTTTATTTTAGCAAATTCGACGACATCATTACAGACCACGGTATAGAAAAGATAAAAACCATAGGCGACGCATACATGTGTGCAGCAGGGCTGACCCCCAATGGCGAGAACCATGCAAAATCCGCGGTAAATGCGGCTATTGAAATGATGGCTTTTGTAAAGGATATTGAAAATTTTATGATGGAAAAGTATGGAAATGCATTTCATTTTAGAATTGGAATTCACTCAGGCGAAGTGGTTTCTGGTGTGGTGGGCAAAAAGAAATATGCTTACGACATTTGGGGTGATACTGTGAATTTAGCAGCACGTATGGAACAAAATTCCATGCCCGGTGAGATTAATATTACCAAAACAACATTGGATATGTTAAACGACGAATATAGAACCACAAGTCGGGGCAATATTTCAGCCAAAAACAAAGGTGAAGTGGCGATGTATTTTGTAAATGCCAAATAAAAAAGGCCGCAAAATTGCAGCCTTTTTATAATAGTTTTCGTGAGACAAAATTAGGGACACATGGTTGGGCACCATGTATCGGGAGCTCCACCAGTTTTGTAAACAACCCTTTTGCTGAGCTGTCCACCATTGGGGTTAAAAGTTCCTCCAAATAATGAAATCAACAAATGACCTTCCCTATCGCGACCAAATTGATAAGGCACATAATTTTCTTCCGGACTCAAGGTATTGATAATGGCTTGTAAATAGCATTTGTCAAAACGTCCACCTTGCAATCCCATTTCATTCAATTTAAGAGCTTGGGGAAATCCAGGCAGCGTATATATACTTCTTATATTGGCTTGCCACTTCATATTTAATGCCTTTGCCGAATCAAATGTAATAAGGGCGCCCTTTGTGGGGTCGCTGGGCAAATTCGAGTAATTGATGACACAGGTACCTCCTGGAGGCGGCGGCGGCGGTGGCGGCGGTGGAAACAAGATCAGCATTAGAAAATACGTAAACAGGATACCAAGCAGAAGTCCAATCAGACCGCCTCTGATGAGGAACCTGCGTTTGATTTTAGGGGACAGTGAGGGATTGTGAGGGTGATTCATAATTAAGATAGTTAATACTAACAAAGTATATAATAAAACATTAGATATCCAAGAAAAATAAAAAAGAAGATTGTTAGACTTGACTTTTTTAGGATGGTTGCATCAAAAAAAAAATAAATTTTTTTTAATAAAAATCATGCAACCCTAGTGACAACCGACCGACAAAAGGGCATAAACAAAGAAATCAAATCTTAATAAACTAAACTATGAGAAACAAAATTCAAAAAGCGGCATTGGTGTTGGGAGTAGCACTGTTCGCATTTACAGCTTGTAAAAAAGAAAACATCAATACTGTAACCGATGGCGCTACAGTTGACGCACAAGTAACTGCCTTAACCGAACAAGCAGGGGGCGACATGATAGAAACCAATGCAGATGGTGAAAATCCGGATATGGGTGTATTCATTCAAAATGAAGGTATTTCTGAAGACTTCTTGGTTACTGCAATAGACATGGATGAAAGCCCAGCAGCAATGGGTGGAAAAGATGACAGCGCAGAAATGGAATTTCGCCGTCATGTAAGGGGCCGTTCTTTTATTGCCTGCCTACGCAAACTGGATTTAAGCGACCTTCAAATTGCAGGTGTAAAGAAATCTATATTGGCTTATGAGCAATGCAAAGAGAGTGCAGTAAAAAGGGCCCGTGCTATTTACGCCGACTTACGTGCAGCCTATGCAAGCAAAGTAGAAAGAATTACCAAAGCTTTTAGAAACGGCGACCTTACAGAAGACCAATACAAAGCTGCAATAAAAGATTTGAGAATTGCATTCAAAAAAGAATTGCGCGAGTTACAATTAAAAGAAAAACTACATGATGCATTGAAAAAATGCTTCGGAGAGTTCTTGCGCAACTTAAACAGCGTGTTGAACGACAGACAATGGAAAGCATTTGTGGCATGCCACAAGCGTTAATAAAGAGGGAATTAACGCTTCTAACGCCCGACCGATGGTCGGGCGTTTTTTTATTTTATTCTCTGAAATAACTTTGGCACATAATACCAAAACATCAAAGCCAATCCAACAATAAAAAACGGGATGGCAAACGGCCGGGTTTGATCCTTCAGAAAAAACTCACCAAACATCCAAATGGAATTGGCCACAATCCAACATGTTACTGCCAGGTTGTGCAATCGATCATCGATGGTACTCCAGCCTTTCCAAGTTAACCAAAAAGCCAAAGTTACTGTTGGCACTATCATACAACAGCCCAATATCTTAAAACCCGCTATCCATGCAAAATCTTTTAACAGCCAAAATAAAATATGGAGGTTCTCTTTACTGCGCAAATCCATTGTCATGGCACGAAAATATTCAATATTTTAAAAGGAGTTGTTTAAATTGCAACTGTTTTGGAACAATCAAGCGATTTATTGAATCTATTTACCAGATTCACCATTCCGGCAAATCCCATTATCAATCCCGATTCGAGAGTGCTTTTCTGTGGTTCATGTTTTTCCCAAAATATCGGCTATTTTATGGAGCAAAGTGGCTTTAAAACCATGATCAATCCTTTTGGCATTGTATTTAATCCTGTTTCTATTGCCAAGAGTTTAGAAAGAATCGCCAAGCAAGAGGAATACAATGCCACTGAACTGGTATTTAACAATGGCACTTTTCACAGTCTAGACCACCATGGTTCCTTTTACCATTCTGATGCAGGGGTACTTCTAAACAGCATCAATGCTGATATTATTGAAGCC
Source organism: Bacteroidia bacterium (assembly GCA_020853295.1). GTDB lineage: Bacteria > Bacteroidota > Bacteroidia > NS11-12g > UBA955 > JAGXTF01. The sequence goes on from JADYZD010000307.1 coordinate 3,488, forward strand.
CATTCATTTATCAAAACTGCTGATGTGGCCATACTTACTCCAGGAACTGCTTGGAGCTGGCAGCATTTAGAAAGTGGTAAAATTGTTGCCAATTGTCACAAACTGCCCAGCGCTGCATTCGATAAAGTGTTGTTATCCGAAACCGAGGTTTTTAATGCCTACACTATGGCATGCATTCGTTTAAAAGAAATAAACAACAATATAAAAATCATATTTACCATCAGTCCTGTTAAACATTTGCGCGATGGTGTGGTGGGCAATGCAGCCAGTAAAGCCCGATTAATCAGCGCATTGCACCGTTTTCTTTTGGGTGAAGTGGGTAAAGATTGCAGCTATTTTCCTGCATATGAAATCATGACAGAAGAATTGCGGGACCACAGATTTTATACTGAGGATTTGGCCCATCCTACCCCATGGTCTACCGAGTATATTTATAAAAGGTTTAAAACCACTTGTTTCACCCCCAGAAGTTTGGAATACTGCTCCATGACTGAGGCCATGGTAAGGATGCAAAACCACAAGCAAAAAACGAATGATCCTGCTGTTTTAGAAAATTGGGTAAAAAAAATAAATTCCAATTTAGAAACCATTGCACAAAACTTTCCAGAAGCAGATTTGTCGGTTTTCAACGGTTGAGCCGGTCCAACAATTCGTCCACCTTAGGAGCCAGCCGCTGATACATGGGCTCTATACTATTCAGTTTGGTAGCAATTTCAGTAGATTCTTCTAAGTTTTTCATTCCCTCTTTATACAGTTCATTCCAAGTGGACTTAAATTCATCCAGCCTATTGTCATAGGCACCATCTTTAACCGATTTTTCTAAGGTTTTTATGGCATAAAAAGTTTCTTCAGCGTGCAACACTGCATTCTTATACTTACCAGCAATGGGTTTGTACACAGTAAATACCGAATGATACTGAATTAACATATTCTGTTCTTCTTTGCTCAATTCATCCGGTTTAAAAAATTTAGCTGCCACCAATTGGCTGTCGATATCTGCTTTTCGAATGGCAATTTCGTCCATTTTGTAGCCAAAATTTTTACGAGTCTGTGTTAAGAGGTTCCAAAGTGTATCTGTTTTGCGCAAACACCAGTTTCTTTGGTCATTTTCTGTGTTTGAATTTTGCGTACAAGACTGGAAGTAAGCGAAAAAGAAAAAAATACTGCTGAACAATATGATTTTTTTTGTTATTTGCCGGAAAACTGCAACCCTGTGAGCCATGATGTAGCAAAAATAGGGAAATTAAGGCGATGGTCTTTTATTAAGTCTGTCTTCATGTTGGGTTGTACCGCATTTGGAGGCCCTCAAATGCATATTCCCTATTTTATCAAAAAACTGGTTGACGAAAAAAACTATTGCGACAAGCAAACACTGCTTGACATTAATTCCTTTTGCAGCATTCTTCCGGGGCCAAGCACTACCCAAACTATAACAGCATTGGGCTTTAAACTCGGCGGCCCCCGCCTCGCCTTTCTGTCGCTTTTGGCCTGGGTACTGCCAGGGGCTATTTTAATGACAGTGGTTTGTATTTCACCCAAGTTTTTGGGCAACGACCATCTTAAATTTCTGCCAGCAATGGTAGCTGCATTTTTGTGCTATGCCGTTTTTAGCATGTTTAAATTAATGAGACCCGGCGGGTTAAACTACATTATTTTCCTGGCGGCCGGTATTGCAGGATATGTGTTTACAACACCTGTTTTGTTTCCCATTGGTATTATCGTTGGTGGATTTCTTACTGCCAACTTTGGAAATCGAAAATATGTGCCGAACAACAAGCCATTTGGTAAAATCAAATTGGCCAATCTTACTTTATACATGCTCATTTTCACGGTAATTGGAACTTTAGGATTGGTACTTACCAAAAATGAAAAGTTGTTGGGAATTGGTAGGCCGGTATTGTTGTTTGAGAATACATACAGAATGGGAAGTTTGGCATTTGGCGGAGGAAACACTTTGGCTGCAATGTCTGTTGACCAATACGCCAATCCCAACGAAAAATCTCAAAGGCATAGAATGGGATTGGATGAACTGAATATTGGCCTTGGGCTTATTCAAGGAATGCCAGGTCCCAATTTCAATTTTGCGGTCTACCTCAATGGTATTGCCATGAAAAATTATGGGTACAATCAATTCGGGCAATTGTTGGGCTGTTTTATTGGAATGCTGGCCATTTTTCTCCCCGGAACCTTGCTCATTTTTTTTGGTTTTCCGCTGTGGGACCGAATGCAAACCTACCCCATCATCCAAAGGTCACTCGACGGAATTTTTGCCACTTCGGTGGGATTTGTGTTGTCTGCGGCATTGGTATTGAACGTGTACTTTTGGAAAAGCCATTCCGTTCCGCTGCTGCATTACAGGGATTATTTTATTTTTGCAGTAACAATTATGAGTTTGTTATCCAAAAGAATTCCCAGCCCAGTAATTGTAATCGGCACTATTCTTGCCGGTGCTTTCATATCTTTGTAACTAACAACAAGGCTTAACCGTAATATCCATACCCATTGATTTCTAAAAAACATATCGCAGCAGTCTTTCTTCTCTTGAGTTTTGGTTACTCTAGGGCACAACAACAAGAGTCAAATCCTTACATTTTATTTACTGGATTGGTACTTACGTCGGATAGCTTAAAACCACTGCCGTATGTTTCAATAAAAAACAACCGCCGGGGTCTGATTGGATACACCAACGAATATGGCCATTTTGATGTGGTGGTAAAAAAAGGAGACACCATTTGGTTTACACAGGTAGAGAAAGTTTCCTCTTGGCATATTATTCCCGATACACTAACACGCAGCAGGTACCATGTGGTGACCTTAATGGCACAAGACACATTGGATTTGCCTGCGATTTTTATTCGGGCTTTACCATTAAAAACTTTGTTTGACCATGATTTTGTAACCGCTGATGTGCCCGATGATGCTTACGAAAGGGCCAGAAAAAATCTTGAAGCAGAGGCCCTTAAAGATGAAATCAAATTAAAGCCTGCAGATTCAAAACAAAGCCAACAATTGCTGGCAAAAACCCGAGCCGACCAGTTGTATTATTACAAACAAGCTCCACCTCAAAACTACCTAAGTCCTTATGTTTGGGCGCAGTTTTTACAAGCCTGGAAACGGGGTGATTTTAAAAAGAAACCGGCCAAAAAGAAATAAACCC
>JADYZD010000308.1 GCA_020853295.1 Bacteroidia bacterium
GTGATAAAACAACACTTGATAAGTGCAGGAATTAAGAATGGCAGAAAAGATGAAATGGTTGTTTTCCGCAGTGTGGAATTATTAAGTCATTCGTATTTGCACGCAGAAGGTTTTTATATGAATGGAGTTGGCGAAAAGAAAGCCTATTTCCATATCGGCCCAAAATTCGGCACAGTAAGCAAAACAGCGGTAAATGAAGCCGTAAAAGAATGCAGACAACGTGGCGATGCAGGTTGGTTAATCATTCTTGGTTTTAGTTTTGAAAGCGATATTGAAGGCAGCACCCAAACAATGAGTATGGGCAAATTTGAAGTAACGAAAGTTCGCATACACGATGATTTGTTGCAAGAAGGTTTGAAAAAGAAACCAGCAAAATCAGCCGCAAGTTTTGTAACCATTGGCGAACCCGACATTGACTTGAACATTAAAGACAAAGAAGCAACCGTTGAAATAAAAGGCTTAGACATTTACGACCCAATCAAAGACGAAGTAAAACCTCGTAATGTTCACGACATTGCTTACTGGATGGTGGACGAAGATTATGACGGTAGCAACTTTGTAGTTAAACAAGTTTTCTTCTGCGGTGGCGACAAATCTGAATTTGACAAATGGAAAAAAGGACTTGACAATTTAGCCAAAGACAGCACCAAAAAGAAAGTAGAGAAAACCTTGAAAATTGAAATTGACGATGAAGCTTTTGACCGCATGTATGGGCACATTTCACATCCAATCGAAATCAAAAAGAAAGGACAAAAAATTGCTGTCCGCATTATTAGTCAGTTTGGTGAGGAGTGTACAAAGGTTCTTGCAATTGATTAATTAAACTCAAAAGTGTGACTTTTTAAAACCAACAATAGTTAAATTGACATGGAAACAATAGATGCTCCATGCATAATAAAAAAAGCACAACCCCTTTCAGGATTGCGCTTCTTTTTTTGCCTTGGGCTTTTAGTGCTTTTGTTTAAACCAGCGCTGTAAGGCTGCGGTTACTGCAAAGCTTACTATGGCGCCCAGGGCTGCACTTAGGGCCACTTGCAGGGGGTTAAAACCCCCACCTGCCTGTGCTACTGCCAGTGCTGTGCCACCTAAGGTGCAAAACACCGTGGTTTCAGCCCCTGGGTTTACCATGCCTTCGCCCCTCCTGCATGCGCTGTACCGCATCCGGCTCTTGTATGGTGGTGCTCTGGGCTATTGCCACTATTACACCCCCCACAGCTACCATGTAGCCCGCTGCAGTTACCACTGCTACTGGCAATGCCACCGGACTGGCCAAAATGGCTGCCCCAGCCGCCGTTAACACCAAGCCCGCCTTTTGTACTTTCTTAAAAAATACCGGTACGGGCTTTTTCAATCTTTCGCGCAGTTTCATAGTGGCCTCCGCTTTTAAATAGCTTCTAACACTGTAAGGCCATTGTACTGTCCATTTTTTAATGGATAGTACTGCCCATTAATTTCTTGCCCAAATTCAATTTTAAGCAAGTAAAAGTCAGTGCCATTTGGCAAGGTCAATGCACCCACTACTGGCAGGTTCAAAGCAGCAGGCGCTGCGCTTAAACCTACTACGTTTGGCACGCTGTAAATGGCCTCCCATTGTTTGGTGCCAAAATCCACGCGCAACCAGCCACCTACAAAGCGCACATGTGTGGCACCAGGTGGGTACTGCAAATCGCTTTTTGGATCCAAGCTAGGCACAGCAATGGTACCTGTAACGGTATCCAAGGTGTAAGGGGCGGCAAGAATATTGCCAATGCCAGAAAAGGCATTCATTTCAAAGCCCTTTAACAAGGCCGCAATGCCAGGGTTGGCAATGCCCAATGCTACTTTGCGCATACCCCTAATGCTAATTAAATCGGCATTTTTAATCTGCGCCAACAGGCTGGTGAGCCTGCTGTGCAGCCTGCCGTCTTTCGCATTTCGGCTCAGCGCATTTGCCGCTTCGCGCAGCAATTTACTGGCTTGGGTAATATCAGCAAACTCTGCCATGTTCTCACGTGTCCGTTCAAAACGGGCATCGTTTTTAATTACATCGCCGCTTATACCGCCTTTGGTTCTGGCCACAATTTGGCCATTCACTTTCACAAAGGTAACCTCCCCGATGGTACCTTCAATCTTCAGAAAACTTTTCAACTTTCCCATGATTTTGATTTTTTTAAATGATTAAACTTATTTTTTATGTTCTGGCCTTTAGAATTTTGGTGTGCACCCCGCAGTTCTGTATGCCGTTCACAGTAAAAACGCCCAAAGTCCACTTAGGTCTCAAAGCCTGTCGTACTTTGTCGTGTTTTGTCGCAAATTGTCGTGTTTTGTCGTGTACAATCGGGTGTTCAAAGCACCCAAAATCCTTAAAAAGGCTATTTTTAGCGTAAAAGCCTGTATTTCAATCTATTTTTTGTAAAAAAACCCAGTGCTCATGCAACTTTTCAGCATTATCTGCGTTAATGAAAAAAATACAGCATCTTAGGGTATGGTAAAGCCTTGTCCGTACCCAAAGGGGCGGAAATGGCAATATTTACCCCAAAAGCTAAAAGAGAAAAAAGTAAAAAACACACAGAGCAGCAAAGAGGTAGTAAAGGAGTAGCAAAGGAGTAGTAAAGGAATGGTTAAGGAATGGTTAGTTAATGCTCCGGTACAAATTGTAAAGGTGAAAGTGGTTAAGGCCTGTCCGTACCCAAAGGGGCGGAAATGGTTAGTTCGTGTCCGACCTATTTCGGGCGGAAATGCTCGGGGGTGTTTGAATTGTGTTTTAGATTTAAGAACCCATTTTTTAATAACACCACCATATGAAGAACCAAATTATTATTCGCACAAATGACATCCAGCGCATAGAGGATGTTACTTACCGCACCGCCCAACGGAGAATGGCAGCCATCCGTAAGCATTTCAATTTCCGTCCCAAATTTATTACCATCCATCACTACGCCTCCTACAGTGGGCTAAGTGTAAACTTTCTGCAAAAGTTGTTGGACTAGAGGGTGTGTTCTAGGAACATTCTAGGACAAATGCATAAAAAAAGGCCACTTTTTAGTGGCCTTTTTCATATCATTAAAATTTCATTTCTATACTATTTGCTAATTACCAATGTTTTAATTTCCCGCTGCCCTGCGCTGTATATTTCCACAATATACATACCGCGCACAAGGCCAGTTGCATCAATTTTTATCACCTGCAAATCTTGTGCATTTATATTGTGCAAAAGCCTGCCATTGGTTTCCCTAATCACAATATTTCTCATAGGCATTTTTGATGCCACAAATACTGCATCTTCCGCAGGATTTGGATATAGGATAGTATTGTTTTTATCAGGGTTGTTCTTAATATTTTGGCTGCTTTGTGGTTGCATCCAATCTTCAATAACTTTACTTACATCGCTAGGTATTAAAGGCTTTGCGGGCTGTATCATGGCACTCTCTTCAAATTCAGGTATGGTAAATGGTTGCAAGCAACTGCCCCGGGTAAGTGAATCGTAAGTAATTACAGAATCTATATACAACTGTTCTAAATTGA
>JADYZD010000309.1 GCA_020853295.1 Bacteroidia bacterium
CACCGGCAAGATACAGTTGTGTGCTTAAATGAGGCGTCATGGCCAATTTGGTATATTTGGAGTATTCTTTCGGAGCTTCTAAGGTATCTGCCCTAAGGTCTCTGGTAAGGGCACTCATGGCAGCATCGCTTTCAAAAGCAAAATCTTTTAAGAATTTAATGCGCATTTTATAGCCTAGGGTGGCGTTCTCTGCAGGCGAGGTAAGTTGTTTTACCGGACTCACCTTAACGCTGGCCAAATCATCTTTGGCTTTAAAGTAAATAAGGTCGAAGAAAGTGGTGGCGGTGCCATAGCCCAACTTGGCAGCATAGCCCCAGCGGTCGTATGAAGCGTAAGGGTACTGCGACAATTTGTTGCTTACTTGCTGGGCAGTATCCTCTTGCACAGCCTTTAAAAAACGACCGTACATGGCAGCAATTCTAAATTTCTTGGGAGTAAGATCAATGCCGGCACCCAAAAATAAGTGGTTGTTTAGGGTATAATTGCTAAACTGCATATTGCGCCAGCCCAGGTACATCTTAAACCACTTGTACTGGGGGTTCAACCCAAATTGGTTGAAAGGTTGCCTAAAATCGCGCTGTTGTTCGCTGTATTGAAACGAGAAAGGCAGCGCAACACCTTTGATGCTGAGGTTCACATTGCCATAAAGCGTCCATTGAAAAGGAACACGGCGGGCTTGAATACCTTCAGCATGGTACAAATTGGCATTGGCACCAATATTCCCATTGGCCCTCACCCATTTTTCCTGTTTAAGGTTGCCCAAATCCTGGGCAGTGCCCGAACCAAATGCACATAGAAATAGCGAGGCCATAAGGCCTTGCTTAAGGGGGTGGGTGATTGCCTTCATAAAGCTGAGTAAAACCGTCAGCTACAAATCTATTATAAGTCAACGAAATAGCAAATACTCAAAATAGATTAGAAAAAGCACCAAAACAAGCTATTTTGTTGTATATCTACAAGTTAAGCATCGCTAGGCGTGATTTCTTTACAAGAATAATTAACAGCAGTTCACAAATTTTTAATGAACGGGCGAACCATTTACAAACAGATTAGGCATTTCACTAGGACAATAGCGATTCCTGATAAGACAATATTTCTTTTTTCATTTGAAAATACAAGCGTCCTAACAAATAAGCATAAGTATTCATAGCCGCATACAGTACATGCAATGCATCATCATCATAATTTTTCCCATTGAAATACATCCATTTTTTAGAACAATATGTATTCAAATCCTGCCGCATTTCGTTGGTGATTTCTTCTTGAAGCAACTTGTGAAACAATAAGATTTCAATTTCCTTTTTTAAATTCTTTTCTACAGGTTCCAATTCTTGCAGATTCATTTTTATTTGTTCTACTGGAGTTTGGACAGTTACAAATTGCACACCGCTAAACCATTGGCTGTAGATTCCAGATTTGGTTTCATATTCTTTGTCCAATGCAAAGAAATTTTTGTACAGATTCTTCAGTTGTGAGGGTTTGTCCTTCGATTTTTCCAAATTCTCAAAAAACTGAAATATAGCAATATCATTTTTTAATATTTGTGCGTTCAGTTCCTGCAATTGCAGTGTCAATTCCTCTTTTAAACCTTTAGCTGTTGAGGGTTTGTATTTTTTTCCGTCGTAATCAAAAGTTTTTATAACAATGTTTTTCTTGAGAATATGTGTGATGGTATCCACATCATTTTGCAGTGCCAAGGCAGTGTATACTAATTCAACATTAGCATCAGAAAACAATGTCGATAATTGTGAATTGTCCTTTGTTGCCACTTGTTCATCTGGATCAAAACTGCTGATATTTTTATTGTCGTAATAGCAATTGTAAATTTTGGAGAAGGTATTCGACAAAATTTCAGTTTTGTACTCGGCTTTAAATTCCTCAAAAGTCAATGCCGATGTTTCACCTTCATAAACAACAGTAGAGAACAATTTTTGGGTGAGTTCTATTTGGGTAGTTTCAATGTGTTTAAACAACAAATTGGCGGGTATGTCTTTGCTGTTTGGCACTTCAACTCCAATCTCATCTACCCTTTTTAAACGTTCTGCAATGGTGGGATGTGAAGACCACTGGTCTTTGATAACCAGTTTTGATTTGTTGAATTTATTTTGTTCTTCTATTGTAATTTCTGGAAAACCGTCTTTGAGTTTCAGGTTGTTCAAATCAGCTAAAAAAATCAAAGCATCATAATGGTCGCGGTAAATATTTGCACTCACCGTATTTTTTGTGATTTTTTTATTGTAGAAATTAAGGACATCATTAAAGGCAAAATCAGCAAAAGAAAGGCGCAGCAGGGATGTTTTTACGGGTGTGGGACCAGCCACATTTGCAGCAATTTCATCTGCATGAAACTCCATTTCTCTAGAAAGTCCCAAATAGCTCTTATTTACAACTCCATACACCCCTCGCAAAATATATTTTGTAAAGGCATTGACTTTATCGCCAAAGGTGATAACAGCGCCGGTAAAGCCGGGTTCATTGCCCCATTTTTCTATTTGTTTGTTGTAGTTTTCATTCTGCACCAACATATTGTGCAGCAATTGGTTTACGTTGTAAACATAACTGCCCACCTTCATGGATTTCTGAGAAAAATGTCCGAATTCGTGTGCCAAAATGGCTTTTAGTTCGGCTTGGGTAACTGAATTTACCAATCCCAGGCCAATTTGCAGGTTTTTCCGAATTGGAAAAAACATGCTCCAAAAATTGGAATTATAAAAGACCGATGCATTGACATCATTTGAAAGGTATACTTTTAATGGATGCCTCGTTTGTACTTCAGTTACAATTTCATCAATCAATTGAAACAACTCAGGTTCTTGCTTCCGTGTGATTTCAACAAAATGGCTGCGATCTACAGCCGTGGATTTAAAAGTAAACCTCAATACATGGTACAAAATCGGCAATCCAGCTATCATCAAGCCCACACCCATCAACATGACAACAAATTCAGGTGCCTGATCCAGAATATAAAAGCCACAATAAATCAATAAGGCGCTAATGCCCAATGAAAATGCCAAAACTGCTATGTAAACCAGCACAAAAAGCACAATGGACCAAATGGTCTTGGCCACTTGTTTCTTAAAGGAATTGGTTAATTGAATATTCTTTATTCCCATATTTCAACTATTATAAAACTTCTTAATTATACAATTAAAGTCTTGATCAAATTTGCACCATCACAGCGGAGTCAGCACCCATTGGTTGGGCCGGTTTTTAATGCGTGAATATATTTGATAGCTAAAAAACAAGGCAAATAATGCACCTACTATAATGACACCTTTTACACCCAAGGTTTCTATAATTTTTACAAGTAGCCTTCCCTTTCTTCCTTCAATTTGGCCTTCACCATTTGCCAGTGCTATGGCTTCATAATATCCAAACACAGTGGCGGCAATGGTAATACCAAGCCCCAATAAATAGCTAGATGCAGCTTTAAATGGGGTAAGGGTAACTTGACTTTTTTGAAACAACAATTTCCTTTCAAAATAGTCGAAAAACGCATCCACATCGGCTTCTTCATTAAATGAGAATTTGTATTCATTCGACATTCCCGCAATGCCTTTGCATTTAATTACAACCTCTTCATCATTGATTTCCTTTTTTATGGATTTAATATCTTGGTACTCAACCGCATTTTTGGTAGCCAAAGTGATTTTCTTGGGCCAAGCATCCTGAAACTCCTTGTGAGACTGGTAACCTTTACTGGAAAATTTGATTTCATTTTCATCCAGAACCATGCTGGAAATTTTTTCCCCCGTAACATCAAAAACTTTTTCAATCATATTTACATTATCAAATAATGCCTGCAATATGGGTTTGGAAAATTATAAAAACAAGCAGCCTAGAAAACAAAACAGCCCGACAATTTGAAAGTATCGGGCTGTTTGTGGCAACATCAAACTGCTACACTTAATGCTGAATGATTATTTTTTTATAAAAATGGGATGTTGCATTATTCACCAATAAAAAATATATACCGTTGCTAAAATTTTGCACTTGAATATTATGGCTCAGTTGATTAGGTTCAGCGGAACTCCATACTACCCTACCTTGGGAATTCAAAAGTGCGAATGAAGATTCTTTTCCGTTGAGCACAGAAACATTTATTTCTGAATTAGCGGGATTTGGGTACACTTTTACATACTTATCATTTCCTTTTGGATCAAAAATCGCATTGCCTCCAGTACAACCAAACCTCACCAACACGTACCTTCGTTTGGTAACAACAGTTCCATTGGGGTCGACAGCTTTATACTCCTCATAATAGAAACCAGGCACTGAGGAATTTACGTTTGAAAAGATCAATGTCAAACTAATCATAGAATTGTCGAACAGCGCACTTTGCACAGATGGATTTACACGATCATATTGGGAATTAAGTTCTACACAAATAGTATCATCAGTATTTAAAAGAATTTCCAAAGTAGTGCTGCAATCCGGAGATACCAGAACATAACGTGTTTTAGTCGTGGTGCCCAAATACATATCAGAAGCGACATATACCTCTTTATATAGGCCTAAAACATTTGGATTTACATTACTACTTTGTTTTATCAATACCAGTTGCGAATTATCGTAAAGTATGCTGCTAACTGTAGGATTTACTGAAAAATAAGTTGTTCCGCGAACTGTACAAACAGTGTCATTGGTATTTAAATCAATCCGTATCCAATTGGTTTGCGCCAAACATGCAGTATCAATAGGAGTAGTAGTATCAGCTTGAGTAAGAATTGACTTGTCTTTTGCCACTACTTTTAGAATGACCTGTTTGGTTCCAGAATTGTAGACATTATAGTTGATAGCACCCAAAAAACTGGAATCGTCTTTATCAATTAACGAAAGTTCCTTAGAAAAACCAATATTGTCAGGACAAAAGTAATTTCTTGTTAAATTTTGTGGTTGCGAAGAAGTATTTACCGCATCATACATAATGTTGCAAAACGTATTGTTGCGCACATCATCTATTTGATTTTTACTAAAAACCAAACCAATTTCATTGGCAGCAATTTCATTGCAAGTAACCGTGTTTGCAAATTTGTTTGCAGAACTAAGTTGGATAGCCACAGAGCAAGATTGTATTTTGTTGTTGTGAATTAGAACGGGATTGGAAGAACTCGCAGTAGCTCTTACACCCATTATTAATCCCCTAATGGCGCTGCTTGAAATTTCTTTATTAACATACAAAGAAAATATTTTATCGTTAAAATTGTTAACGAAACTATGTTTCATTTCCTCCACAGTGATTTTCAGATTATTACAATTGGTCCCTAAAGGTTGCAATTGATAACAACTGCATTTTTGAATGAGGGTGTTTTCGATTTTTTTGGCAGCAAAAGTGGTAATCCCATTTTCAATCATTCGCGTACCAGTGATTTCAGAAAATCTGCGCTGCTGTTGGATATTAAACACCTCGTTTTTACTAAAATCACAATTCACAACAGCTGTTTTATCCACTTTGTAATATGAAAATACAATTTGATTGTTCATGAACTTACAATTCACCAAAGAGTCGATACTAGAACCTCCATTGGTAAATGTTTCGAAACAGCTAAAATTTGTATAAAATTCACAATTATCAATGGTGTTCTTTGTATTTCCTTCTACTTTTATTCCTTTACCATATTTAAATACACAGTACTTCATATTAAAAAACTTTTCGGGCCCTGATATTGGGTTTACAGCATTAATATACCCCCAATATACGAATGTATTTATATCGATAGAATCTCCAGTAAATTCAATTTTATCCATTGCCGTGCCCATGCATTTCAGGTCGCCATTTACTACTAAAGAATAATTTCCTTTAAACACAACTTGCACTCCCTGTTCTATCGTTAATATTTTGCCTGAAGGCACCGTAATTTGTCCTGTAATTAAATACGGACTGTTGCTCTTTTCCCAAACAGAATCGCTTGCATTGTACGAATTGACGGTGGTTTGTGCTTTAGAAGTTAAAATTGCAGCACTTAATAATAATACAGTAATTAATTTTTTCATTTTTGTTTTTAGTTAGATTTGACCAACCAATTATATGACCATTTCACTGTTAAATAGGTTGGAATTTCCTATTATATTTTTTTAGAAATACCCACTTGAATATTCAAAATCACAGGACTCCAACTTTGACCCGTAACATTATTACGCATGGCATTTGGAACATAATACATATTTGGTGAAATAAACATGGAATTGCTGCGAAACTCTTTGTAATTGAACCGCATTCCCATTCCCAAACGGCAATTTATAGGTTTTACAAATTGGCTGATGCTTACATACTGAGCTGCCATATACTTGGTTCCGCGAGTGGTATTGTACTCCCTTGCCCGTTCTATGGCAAAGCCCAAAACAGCTTCTAATTTTACATCTACACTCCACATTTTTTTATCCAAAATATGGTATTGCAATCCCAAAGGCAATGTAAATTGTGCCGTATTGACCTTCATTGCAGTTGTAGTGGTAAAAACAGCAGTATCGTAATATTTATAGTAGAAAATTTCACGTTTGCGGTTGATAGCCAATACAGAATCGCGAATAAAACGCAGGGGTTGATCTGAATAATTTACTCCATGTAACTGATAAAATTCAGAACTCAAACCTATAGTTAACTTTATTTTGCGATTTACCGGGTGGTTAAAATTCAAACCCACTGCTGCATTGCCACCGTTGGCTATAAAAGCTTTCTGTGGTTGCAACATAGCACCAGAACCCAAATAAAAATCTATACTATTCGCACTTAAACGGGATACGGAATCTACAAGAGGATGAAATATACTTTGAATATTGTACTCCGGTAAGACCTGAGCAAACAGTAACCTTTCATTCTTTATACCCAAACTATAAATGTTCACCTCCCCTCCTACTTCGGTTGCCATTGGATATGCTGCTTGTAAGCTTTGCTGTAATGGCATCAAGGAAGAACTCTGGTTGGATGATATACCCTTAACAGCAGCAGGCATATAGCTATTTTCTTCAGCTCCCAATCGGTTCAGATTGTTGTTTAAATTGAAGTTTTTTTCAGTATTAAATGGCATTTGCTCAGCAGGTTTTGGTGTTTCTGCTATTTTTACAACGCTGGCTGCAGCGGCTGTATCAGTGGTCATTTTTGTGGGCCAAATAAGCCATATCCATAGTGAAGAAATAAAAATTACGCCAAGGGATAAAAACCATATTGCAGCGCGTTTTTCCCCTTTTTCTTTTTTATCCAATGCTGCGCTAACGCCTTCCCAAACAGCATCATCTGTATATTCTTCAAGGTTTTTCAACCTAGAGAATGTCTGCTCTATTGGATCAAATTTCAACTTATTCATTTGATTTTTCCCATTCTTTTTAATTCTTGTTCTTCAATTAATTTCAACTGAGCCATTAATAAACTTTTGGCTCTGGACAATTGTGACTTCGAAGTACCCACAGAAATTTTTAATTGTTCAGCAATTTCAGCATGAGTAAAATCATCAATTACATACATATTAAATACAATGCGACAACCATCGGGCAGCTTTTCAACCAGTGCCAGCAATTCTTTTAATGAAAGGTTATGTAAAAGGTTGATATTTTCAACTACATCATACTCAACACCGTCAAAAGTGCTTCGGCGGTTGTCCCATTTTAAATTGTGCGTTATGGCTGTATTGATAACAATACGACACATCCAACCAATAAAGCTACCCGAATTGTTAAAATGTTTAATGTTTTCAAAAATCTTGATAAAACTGTCCTGTAGCACATCTTGAGCCTGTTCATAAGAGCTACAATAACGCCTGCATATGCCCATCAATTGCCCCTTGTACTCATTATACACCCATTCCTGGGCACTTCTTTTCCCGGAAATACAGGCCTTTATAATGTCTGCCTCTGAGTTTAATATATGCAATGCGTGTAGGATATACATATATGACTATAAAGTTAATCAAAAGGTTGTAATCAAAAAAAAAATATTTACTCCACCTTCTGGCACTTGTATATATTAAGGATTGTAAGTCTGCTTCAATTTCAAATCAAATATTGATTTCTAAATCTTTGTTAAAACTGCATAAAAGCGCAATCGCTATTTGATACCCTCAAATTCCAGCTTCACATATTTCTTTCAATTTGGCGAGTGCAAGTGGGTAGTGCTCGTTCATATATTCCACAAATTCTTCTGTGGTGTCCAAATCCACGGTAAGGGTGGTTGTTCCCAGTTGTTCTTCAAAGGTATAATTTTCAAATCCGTTGGCCCATTTTTCTACTTCTGTACCTTCGGTAATTTCTATATTTCCTTGCAGCAATCCGTAATGGCGAATGGAAACAAAACGGTGGGGAATGTTGTCGGCGATTTCAGATACCATTCCTCCCTTTTCTCCATGCTCATCTACCCCGATAAACAACATCTTGCTTCCTTTTTCCCAATTGCCATCAAAGGTTGAGGTGGGATTGAACAATGCTGTCCACTGTTCGTATGTGGATTTATTGCCAATGCCCAGCATCATATCAAACACCCGGACTGCAGGCGCCTGAATGCCCACAGTAAATTTCATTTTTTCCATAGATTTATTTGTTTTTTTATGGCTGTATTTTTTCCAGTTTCCCTTTTCGTTTTACAATGTTTTTATAGTCCCATTGTATTTCTCTAGATTTTTGAAGCCAACGATTGATTTCTGAAGTATTGATTTCTTCTACATTATTAAAAAAGATAGAAGCATCTTTGAATTTGCCACCCACAATGTTCAAATTTTCTTCTTCAAAGTCGGCTCCACTCCAAAACATGAGTCTTATTCCCTTTTTTTGTTTGCTAAAACCAGCAACGGGATTTCCATCTAAAAACCAAACCGGATGCGCATGCCAAATTTTACTTTCTGCTTCTGCTAATTCAGCATTTATGGTATTTGCCAATAGCTTGCAAATTTCCATTTCACTTGCCTGGAGTTGGTCAATGTATGTTTGTATTTCCTTGTTCATTCTTGTAATTTAAAAGACATTCCTGCTTCCGCTAACACCTGCTTCAATTTGGGCATGGAGCCCTTTCCCATTCCGTGTAAATTCAGTATTTCCTTTTCGGTGTAGGATGACAGTTTTTCTATGCTTGCAATTCCTGCATTATCCAATGCCCGGCGTGCAGGAGCTGGCAAAATGGCAAATGCATGTTGTTCAGCTTTCGCCTTCTCACAAATGGGACAAACCGGACAATCGGATGATTTGTAAAAACGGTGACCCATATTGCAGGTTTTTAATCTCTTTGGGATTGGCATTTTAGATTCACTATTTGATCACAATAAACTTTTGTGATGGACTTGTAGCTGAACCATTGCGCAATGTTGCAGAATACATTCCCGCTGGCAAATTGTCGACAATGATTTGGGTGTTTGGGTGGATCAATGGCAATGACTTTATAAAACTGCCAGCAGCATTGTACAAGAGTATCTCACAGGGTTCTGATGGGTTTGGAATGGTGTATTCAAAAACAACAGCTCCGTTTGATGGATTGGGGTAAAGCTTTAAATTTTGGGGCAAAGGCAAATTGTTGTTTATTCCTACCGCATAGTTTAGACCAATTGAATTTGTAGTGTCATGACAATTTGTGGCATATGAAATCACAGCCTTATAGTTGCCGCTTGCTTTTGCATAAAACGAATTGCTCGTTGAATTTGAAATTAAAGAATTTTGTAAAAACCACTGATAGCTTACTCCACCTGTATTGGCAAGCAGTTGGGTAGAATCACCAGATTTAATTATTACATCACCAACTGCATGTAATGTTGAAGTCTTTTTCAGTAAATCACAAATGTCAATTTTAAACATGCCATTAGAAACACCGGCATAAAGTGTTGCTCCACTTATATACAGTTTATTGATGGTAAGATTTGACAATCCATTGTTCAAGGCTGTCCAATTACTGCCCTCATCTGTGGTATAAAAAACGCCACCCCCATCTGTACCTGCAAATATTACATTTCCAGCAACAGCAAGGCTATTCATTGCAGTTGTGGTGATGCCATTAGTTTTTTTGGTCCAGTTCGTTCCGTCGTTATTCGAAAAGTAAACCCCATCGTATTGAGAGTATAAATTGCCATTTTTAGTTCCAGCAATTAAAACAGAATCATTTTTTACGGCCAAGCAATAAATGTCTTGGAAGGATGAACTTGTCCCAATTTTAATTCCATGGCCAGCTGATTCATTCCAGGTCTTTCCAAAATTAGTTGATTTCTGCAAAAAACCTGAACCTTGATAGGATGCAAACATCATGTCTTTCTTAAATACCATATCGGTATTTCTGCCTTGCCAACTGGTGGCGATAGAGGTCCATGAAGTGCCATGGTCTGAGGAATACCATACCCCAGATCCATTTAAGCCAGCCACATAATGGGTATCTTTTATGGCGATATTATTTACCCCTTGAAAGGTGTAAATTGTGGGTAAGGCCGTCCATGACACCCCATTGTTGGTAGATTGCCACAACTTTTCATAGCTGGAAACCAAGAGTTTATTGCCGTCTCTGGCAAATGAATTTGCATAGGTATTAATGCCTGAGGAAGGGTTCCAAGAATTTCCATTATCGGTGCTGTAAAGCATTCCACTATCCGTGCCAGCAAGGAGGTTGTTGCCAGAAACAAATACAGAAATTACATTTTTGGAAAGATTGGGCAACTGCGACCATTGTGCATCAACAGAAATATTGAGCATAAGCAATGCAGCAGCCGTTAGAAAGTGTTTTTTAATCATTGATATATCTTATTACAACACCATATAGTTTTGGGTATTGCGTTGATAGGCGAAGGTAAATGATATTTTTTAATCCGTTAATAAAAGTAGAATCATTTATTTGGGATGCAATATCTCTGGAATTTAGACATTAAATATATGTATTATACCATGAAATTTTTAAAAAATATCGGGGTTCTTTTTTCGCGTCTTTTAATTATAATCAATTGGCAGTTTTGGACTTGCTGCAGAGACAAATTTTCTAATAAGGCTAAACAATTTATGTTGATGGTTCTCAGTTTTTTAGTTCAATGTCTTTGCCCCTAGTTCATTCTGTAATTTATCCAGCTTTGTTTTTTGCGTATTTTAGAATCACGCCACCGGTGGAAAGTTGCTGTGTTGAAACAAGTGACAAGTTGTTGGGTGCAATACCTTGTCGGAAAAGGGGTCGACCGTTGCCCAAAAGCACGGGTGCAACGCCTATGCGGTATTCGTCAAACAAATGATGCGCTATAAAGGTTTCTGAGAGATTGGCACTCCCAAAAACAAACATATCCTTTCCACCTTGTTCTTTGAGTTTTAACATTTCTTCAGCAGCATTTTCAGAAATAATGGTGGTGTTGTTCCAATCGGAAGATTTCAATGTTTTCGAAAAAACGAGTTTGGGTATACTGTTCATGAGTTGGGCCACTTCTTGTTCCGAATTTTCGGCACCCGATGTCCAATATGCCGCCATGCCTTCATAGGTTACCCTACCAAAAACGAGATAGTCGGCAGACTGAAGTTGTTCTATGCTCAATTTTTCAAGTTCTTCACCCCAAATGGCGCTGTGAAATGCCAAGTCCCAGTTTTGGGTTCCTTCAAAATACCCGTCAAGGGTCATTACATTCCACATAATTAATTTTCTCATCCTGTTTTATTTATTTATTTGATGTGACAAGTTATACGTCTCTTTAAACCACACAAAACCGCGAGGTTTTACACAAATCTCGCGGTTTTTACTGGTTTTTATACCCAAGCGCGTGTTTCTCGGTTGCGTTTCCCCCACCCAATCATCGCATTTCCCACTCATTTTATAGGGTATTTGCGAAACTGGGAAAATGCCATTCACCCATCAAAAATAGGGAATTTGGAAGTTTTTAAGGCGCTGTGAAATTGCCATGCAGCTCAGAGAAGAAATTACGAGAATGTCTGGCATCCAAGACAATTGAGTAATCCCGTATTCACTTACCTAAATCATGCATTTTGCTTGAGTTTTTTCGTCATTTTCAAATGCGGAATGCCGTCTTCGTCAAAATAATCTCCCTCCCTTTCGTAATGGTTTTTTACATAAAAATTCACAGCGGTATCCCGGGCATGACAGTAAATCGATACTGCGTTTTTATCCAGGGCCACTTTCTCACAAAACTGCATCATCTTGGAGCCCATTTGGCGATTCTGAAACGCACTTGCAACCACCACCCTTTGCATTTTCATTTTATTCCCTTCGGGCACGAGCACAGCAGTTGCCAGCAGTTCGTCACCCCAAAAACCTGCAATTTGAATGTGGTTTTTCTCTTCTTCGAGTTCAGCTTCAGTAAATCGACTGCCCAGGGGCTCTCTGAGAATTTTTTCTCGCAGCCTTACTGCTTTTTCCCAATTCTGGCTTTTGTATGCTATTTCTTTAAATGTCATTCTTTTTTTTGTAGCAAAAACACCCGAGTTTTTACCGTCTGCATTTTGGGATTTCAACACCCTCCAAATTCAGGCTTGCAAGTAACACAAGGCCACACAAAACTACAAATATATATTTCCAAAAATAGCCCAATAAAATAGCATGGATCTGACATTTATTCTTCTTGGGGTGGCGAATATTTCACGATATCAATGCCAATGCCATTGGGGTCCTCAATAGCAAAATGCCGGTCGCCCCATGGTTCGTTGCGGATTTCAATTTTAATGGGTACACCTTTCTTTTTGAGCACATTATAGATGCTGTCTACATCATCTACTTCTATAGTGAGGTACATACCCTGACCTAAAAATGGTTTGTGAAAAAACGGTTGCTGACTCGGGTGGTTGGGCAGCAAAAAAGCAATTTCTGCTTCGCGATTTGGGGTGTGCAACAAGAGGTAAAATTCATTTTCAAATGTTACCCCAAACCCCAAATTGTTGGTGTAAAAAGCCTTGCTCTCCGCCAACTTTGTTGTAATAACTCCTGCATTTAATTTCATGTTGTATTGACTATCTGTTGTTGAATTTGATTGAGAATAGGCATTTGCCAAGAAGCACGCCAAATAAAAAATGGTGGTGAATCGTTTCATTTGTTTTTGTTTGAATTAACGACACAAAATTCCATTAAAAAACAGCCCGAAAATTGTAAAAAACGGACATATTTACCTACCAAAAGCTTTGGTGGGTGTTACACCATAAAAATTCTTGAATTCTTTGATAAAATGGGCTTGATCGTAATAACCAACATCAAAAAACAATTTGTTTTGTGCCAAACTTTGGGTTGAGGGTTTTGCACGCAGGATATTTTGAAAACGGACCACTTTTGCAAAAGTCTTTGCTGAATCGCCAATATAAAACTCAAAAAGTCTGTGCAGTTGTCTTTGGCTTATGCCCGTGTCTAAGTCCTTTGCAATATTTACCACCCCAAACTCTTTTAGGATTTTATCTATAGCGTTATACAATCTGCTGTCGTTATTAAAACTTGTATGTTCAACAAGATGGATAAAATAACGGTTAAAGGTGGATTGAATTTGTTCAGCTGTGAATTGCTGGTGAAAATTATCAGCAATAAAAGCAGATGTATGGGGAACTACCCTACCCAAATGTTCAAAACGGTTGCTCAATTCTGAGGCATTGATTCCAAAAAGTTGCGGGAACATGGTGGGCAAGAAACGCACTCCCACATAGTGAAACTTGTTTTGAAGGGGGAACTCAGTGAATTTTTTACAAAATCCCATCACATAATTTTCTTTGGGATTATTGAGTTCAAAAAAGATGTCAATACAACCATCTGCTACCACACGATACACAAATGGTTCAGAAAGTGCTGTTGTTGTTTTGAGCTGCCAATAACAATATATGTAGTGTTGTAGTCCTATTTCGGGCAACATTTCTGAATATGCTACCGTGTCAGCCGATTGTGTAACAGTGGGTTGAAGGGGTTTGTACAGTTGCCGTATGTGTGCCGATATATTCAATGTTTGCGGTATCTATTCATCGTGTAATTGCTGGTTGCAGCTTCACCAATTGCAGGCTTTTGCCTACAAATATTTGAGGGAAAAACAACACTTCAATGATACAAAAAAATGTTACAAAAAGCATTGAATCTTCTCTTTTGAAAGTCCGCAGTTTGCCAATTAGAACACACAGGGTTGTGTACTTCCTCATCAATTTTTAGCATCAGAATGGTAAAAATAACAAACAAAAGTTTGGCAATACTTGTTTGGTAATGATATTGTCCATAACATTGAGAGAGTTACCCATTTCAATTCAAAAGGCGATGGATTTATTTGGCTCAAATTACACTGAAAATGGCATCTATTACTACCCTCACCCTATTTCGATTTCCCAATTTAAAATCCAAATTATGGGCCTTTGGTCAAATGCAATTTGCGCATGCTTTTATTGCAAAAAGTCCAGGACTCCAATTTTATAAACTTATGGGCAGTGGCCGGGATTTGGGTTTTAGCATATTCCCAGATTGGGGCGTGTATGCCTTGCTTGGCGTATGGGAACATGAACAAGCCGCACATGATTTTTTTAACCATTCTGAGATTTACAAACGCTACCAAAACAGGTCCTCAGAACAATGGACCGTTTTTATGAAACCCATTCAAACCAAAGGGCTTTGGTCGGGCATAAATCCATTTACCCCAGCAGTAGATTTGGATGCACACAATCCGCTGATTGCAGTAATTACCCGCGCCACCATTAGGACAAATAAATTGTTTAAATTTTGGCGTTTTGTGCCCAAATCTCAACGGCCCATTCAACGTGGTTGTGAAGGACTTATTTATACCAAAGGTGTGGGTGAAGTGCCCATAGTTCAAATGGCTACTTTTAGTGTTTGGGAAAATTTGGACTCCTTAAAGAATTTCGCCCACAATAGTGCAGAACATCGCGAGGCGATGAAAAAAACGCAACAAATCCATTGGTACAAGGAAGAATTATTTACGCGGTTTCAACCCTTTAAAACCATAGGTACTTGGGAAGGCAAAAACCCATTGGCACCTTTTTTAAAAGGCTAAATTACAATGGCCGGGCAATGATGGTCATAAAACCCATAGAAACATATTTTTGCCACAAGTAAATGGGCGCATGGAGTACCATTCCCATTACGTAACCGATAAATC
>JADYZD010000310.1 GCA_020853295.1 Bacteroidia bacterium
TCGGTTTTAATTGATTCGATTCTAAATGTATGGGCTTTTGGGCATCTTGTTTTTTGGCTGAAATATTGGCCTTTTCAATGCTGGTATTTAAATCAAAACCCACCAACACCACTAAAGTATTGATATAAATTAAAATCATCAATGCAATAATGGCACCAATTGAACCATAAATTTTATTGTAGCTATTGAAGTTGTTTACATAAATGGTAAACAATACTGTGCTAATGAGAGACAATGCTGTGGCGAATATGCTTCCCGCTGTAAAAAAACGCCATTTGTTTTTATTAGACGGGCCAAAGTAGTACATACAAGAAATGGCGATGAGCACAAAGCCGGTAATGATGAGGTATTCAAGCAATGCCAGTGTAAATTCAAAAAAGCCCAATGCTGCCCAGTGGTGCTTATTGATATAACCATTAAACTGATAAAATTTGGCTATAATAAAAAGAGCAATAATGGCAATACAGGTAATGAGTAGTGTAAGAAAAACTGCCCTTAATCTATTGTGTATCCAGCCCCGCTTTCTGCGTTGTGGCAACCTTCTGTTAAAGGTGCTAATCATAGTATGGTAGGCATTGCTGGCAAAATAAAGCGCCAACAATACACCAAATGACAATAGGCCGGAATGGGGTTGGTTCAATATCTCATAAATGGTGGATGAAAGGGCTTTGGAACTGCTATCAGGCAACAACAGTTGTATTTCCTTGATTAATCCACTTTTAAGGCCTTTTACAGGCAAGTAAGCAATAAGGGTGAGCAGAAAGATGATAATGGGTAATAGGCTCAGGAAAAAGTTAAATGAGAGGCTGGTGGCCCTAATATTTAAATTTTCTCTAAAAAGTGCATTTAAAAAGTACTTGCCCACATCATAAATGCTGTGACCCTGAAAGCCGTAGATGGTTTTTGTTTTTAAAAAACGGATTAGCCCGCTGTCATTTGCAGCAATGGGTGTTTCCATGGGTTTGGGCAACTCCACCTGTCCGCGATATGATTTGGGTCTGGTGCTCACAGTTTTGGGCTTTTAGAACTTATTGAGCAGTTCTGCTGGTAATTTCATGGGTCTTAAATCTGCTTTCCTGGCAAAAAACAATTCCATAGTAGCTGTATTCAGCAGTTCATTGTTTTGGTTTCGGGTTTCGTATTCAAACAAACACCGAATGCCTTCAGGTTGGTGTAAAGTTACTTGAATATCCAATAAATCGTCGTAAAGGGCTGCTTTTTTAAAGGTGATGTTTAAACTTCTTACAGGCATGATAATGCCGCTGTCTTCAAACTCTTTATAAGTTATGCCTATTCCTCTTAAGCTTTCTGTTCTGGCTTCTTCAAAATATACAGCGTAAACAGAGTGGTGTACAAAGCCCATTTGGTCGCACTCGGCATAGCGTACCCGAATTTTATGGTTGAAAATATGCATCAGTATCTGAGAATGAAATGCTCTTTTTCTTGGCCTTGTCTAAAGAAAACAATACCGAATGCGAAAATATCTATTGTAACCGTAACTTTTGGATGGCTTCGAATAACTGCCCAAGCATTTTTCATGTCTTCCGACCAATTGATATCATCAAAAACGAGCACAGAGCTCTCATGCAATTTGGGCAGCAATTGATCAAAATAGTCGATGGTGGGTTTATAACTGTGGTTGCCATCGATATAAGCATAATCTACGCGAGGAATTTGGGCGAGCAGTTGTGGCAAAACGGATTCAAAAGTGCCTTTGTGAAATACAATATTGTTTTGTAACCCGCATTGTTCGGCATTAAAAGCTGCCACATCGCTAAGGGCACTACTGCCTTCTATGGTATGCAAAGGATTTGCGGGGCCAAGTGCAGCTCCTTGATAGAGTGCTGTAATGCCAGATCCTGTTCCAAGTTCTAATGAAAATTCAGGATTTAGATATTGAATAAGCCGAAATAGGAATTTGCTGTATTTGGCATTGCGTGCGGTATTTGCAGCAATTTCGCTAATTTGTCTTTTACCCGATTTATTGCCAGTTCCATAGTCGGTAAAATCGATTGCCGAATTGGATTTGAGCATTTTTTTGCGGGTGGTTTCAATGATGTCAAAATAGGGCGAGGTTTGTTTGCCTTGCAATATTTTTTCCATAAACCCATAAACAAAAGGAGAGTGGACCCCGTGGCGGGTTCTAGATGTTACCAGGTACTGCAGGTAATCGCTAAATCTAAATACCTCATTTAGCATTTTGATTCTTGAAACCGCGAAGTACTTTCAATTCTTTTTCCAGTTTGGCAATTTGCTGTTTGGCTTTTTCAATATTGCTATCGAATTGTTTTAACACCTCAGTTGCATTTTTAGAATGCGCAAAAAAGCTTTTGTTGTTTTCTATAGTAGCAACTTCGTCCTGAAACTTTTGAATTCTCTCGCGCAACTTGCGTTCTTCTGCTTGGATTTTGAACTTTCCATCGGCTGAATTCGCCAATACTTCGTAATGGTCTTTTACCACAGTTTCGCGCATTTCTTCGCTGCTGCGTTTAAATTTAGCGAACAAAAAGTCGGATACTTCTTGGTATTTGCGTTGCAGGTTGTAGAAGGTTTTACCGCTAACAAAACCAGATTTTGCCCAACGCATTTGGCCTTCTTTTAACTTTTTAAATACTTCTTGACCATCCTCTAAATTTCTCAACAATTCCAATTCAGCGATAACTGCTTCTTTTTCCTTAATTGAGTCGGCTTCTTGCGAACGGCGGTTTTCAAAAAATGCATTTTTTCTTTTGTAGAAATGATCGAATGCCGCCCTAAAACGTTTCCAAATTTCATCGTTTTTAGATTCAGGAACGGGGCCTATTTTTTTCCAATCTTCTTGTAATTTTGTCAATGCATCTGATGTTGCATTAAAATCTTCACCATCTTTAAGGGTTTCAGCTTTTTCACACAATGCAATTTTGGCAGCCAAATTTTCTTCTCTTGAAGAATTTAGGTCTTTAAAGAATTCTCTTCTGCCTTCATAAAATACAGTTCTGGAAACCCTGAATTTGTTCCATATTTCTTGGTTAACAGCTGCAGGAACCGGACCGATTTTTTTCCATTCCTCCATAAGTGCATCCAATTCTTTGCCCAATATGCCCCAGTCTTTGGTTTTGGTAGGCAAAACTGCAATGGCAGCTTCGGCTTTCTCTACCAAAAGGGTTTTTAGCTTTAAGTTGCTTTCTTTTTGTTGGTCTAAAGCTTCCTGAAGTACCTTTTTTTCTTCAATAACGGCATCAGAAGCTTGTTTAAATCTCAACCAAACTTCTTCAGATATTTCTTTGCGAACTGGACCAATATTTTTCCAATCTTCGTGGTATTTGTTGAGTGTTACCAGTGCTTTTCTGAGGTTTTCTTCGCTTTTTAGGGCCTCTACTTTTTTAATTAAATCAATTTTAATTTCCAGATTTTTTTCTCTGTCCAAATCTTTAAGTTCATTAAAAATGGAAAGGTTGTCGTAGAATTTTTCTACATAAAATCTGTAGCGTTTAAAAAGTTCATCCTGAAATTCTTTGGGTATATGGCGAATTTCTTTCCATTCGCGCATCAAATCGCGCATTTGCTTTAGGCTGCTTTCGGTTTCTTCACCAGAAACCAAGTCGCGAATTTTGTCTAAAACAAGTTCTTTCTTTTTAAGGTTGGCCAACTTTTCTTCTTCGGCACGGCGTCTTTCTTCCTCACGTTTTTCGCGGAATTGCGACATGATTTTGCCAAACTTATGGTGGAATTCATCATGGGTAGGTTTAAACTCCCTTGGGTCGTTGCCAGCATCAGCCCATTCTTTTATTTTGGCAGGTCTTTCGGCAATTTCCAATGCATCTAAGGCTTCTCTGAGGCGGTTTAGTTTTTCATTGGCCTTTTTTGCATCTACAGCTTGCAGTGCTTCTTCAGCTTTGGCAATAATTTCTTCCTTGGTTAAAGATGAAAAATCTAAAGATTCATCGGTTTCATTTTCATGAATTTCGATGAGTTTTTCAACTTCGTGAAGTTCCGCGGTGTAGTTTTCTACAACGGGTTTTTGATTCGGTTCAGAAGGATTGTTTTCTGTGATCTCTGACATGATTGAATATCGGATTGTTGGGTCTGGTATTTAAAGGTTTTGTTGCAGTGCAAGCATCCAAAGTGCTGTTTCTGCTGATTCTTTGCCCTTATGGCCATGGTTGCCGCCACAGCGGTCTAAGGCTTGTTGAAGGTTGTCTGTTGTTAATACTCCAAATATACAGGGTTTGTTGGTTTTTAAACCAACTTGCAATATGCCATCAGATGCGGCTTTGCATACATAATCAAAGTGCGGTGTTTCTCCTCTAATAACACAACCTAGGGCAATAACTGCATCACATTGTTGGTCAAACAGCCACTGACATGCTAGGGGCAATTCAAAAGTACCTGGAATTGAGGTGGTGAGTATTTGGGTATCGACCAAGCCATTTTGCAATAGGGTATCAACAGCGCCATTTTGAAGTAAAGAGGTAACCTCAGTGTTCCAATTGGCAACTGCTATTCCTATCTTCAGGTTAGACTTCGTAAGAGGATAGGGGAGTGTAGAGAATGAAAATTCGGAAGTAGACACTGACCTAGTTGTTCAACTCGCCAAGTAAACCCTTGACTTTGTAGATGTATTTGTCAATATCCGAACCCACCTCGGTTTTGGAATATTCACTCTTGATTATTTCGTAGCAACGAAGTGCTTTTTTAAGTTCACCAGCCTTTTCATAATGGATTCCGGCCTTTTTATAATATTGAACTGTAAAATCGTTTTTACCCATGTCGCCAGCTTTTTCAAAAGCCGCAGCAGCTTTATCGGGTTTGTTCATTTCGCTGTAACAAGTAGCTTTAGCAGCAAGAATAGATGGACCTAGGATAAGGTCTTTGCTATTGGCTTTGCTTAAATATTTCTCAGCCTTTTCCCATTTAGATAGGTGCATATAAGAAAGGCCAGCCATTAAAGCAGCTTCTTTTCCTTTTTTGGTAAATGAATAATCGTCTGCAATTTCTGGGGCAGTAGCCATTTTTTTGCCTTTAATGCCATTTACCACAACTGCGAACGAGTCGGTTTCGAAGTAATGGTGCAGTTTTGAAAGTTTCGTTGCTGCAGCTTTTTCCCGCTGTGGCATCCAGTAAATAGATAGGAATGCAATTAAACCCGCGATTGCAACAATACTGATAGCAGCAATATTTACGACTTTACGGTATTTGGTATAAAAATCTTTTATACTTTTCCCGGTTTGATTCAAAAAGTTATCTGTCGACATTTTTTATAAGGAGGCGCGAAAATAGACAATATTCAATTCTCTTACAATACCCTTAGTCCATTATATATGGATAGTCGTTCTCAACATACACATCTTTGAACAAATCCGCAGCATCTGGATAGGGTGAATTTTCTGCGAATTCCACTGATGCATCAACTTCTTTCATGATATCGGCTTCCATTTGGTCTAGGGCTTCTTCGGTGGCATAATTTTTTGCCAAAATTGTTGCTTTGGTGGTTTCTAAAGGGTCTTGTTTTTTATAATCGTTGAGTTCTTCTTTGGTTCGGTAAGATGCCGGATCACTCATACTGTGTCCACGGTAACGGTAAGTTTTGATTTCTAGAAAGGTAGGTCCTTCGCCATTTACAGCCCTTTCACGGGCAGTTGCTATAGCTTCATGAACGGTTTCACATTTCATGCCATCCACTTGAAAAGACGGCATATCATAAGCCAGGCCTATTTTATAAATATCCAGCATATTGGTGGTTCTGGCTACACTCGTTCCCATGGCATATTCATTGTTTTCACAAATAAAAATTACGGGCAATTTCCACAACATGGCCATATTGAATGTTTCATGCAAGGCGCCTTGCCTAACTGCACCATCACCCATAAAGGTAAGGCTTACATTGCCAGTGTTGTTGTATTGTTCTGCAAGCGCAAGCCCGGCACCCAATGGTATTTGACCACCTACAATGCCATGACCACCTACAAAATTGTGTTCTTTGCTAAACATGTGCATGCTGCCACCTTTGCCTCCTGAACAACCAGTTGCTTTGCCATAAAGCTCAGCCATGACTGCATTGGCACTTACACCCAATGCCAAGGCATGGCCGTGGTCGCGGTAAGCTGTAATTACCTTGTCTTCTCTTGAAATTGCGGTAACCATGCCACCAACAACTGCCTCTTGACCAATATATAAATGGCAAAAGCCTTTGATTTTTTGTTGTCCGTAAAGTTGCGCACTTTTTTCTTCAAAGCGCCTTACCAACATCATGGTGTGGTACCATTGCAAGTAGTCTTCTTTTTTAAATTCCACCGTAGTTGTATTGCCCATTAGCGCTGCGAAAATACATCGCATTTGCTTTTATTTCCAAAAGCTAAATTTTCATGCAGATTTATTTCCCAAATGTGGGTGCGTATCCTTGAGTGTATCATTAGTCATGATCAATCCCATCTTTATGAATATTTCTTTAACAGATTTGGGCTCATGCTTTTGTGGGGTTAGCATTTCAGCATTGGCCAGAAAAACGGCCATCTCTGTTTTTATTTGGGGTTGTTCTCTCAGTTGAAGATTGTTTTCCTGGGATTCAATGCAAATTCCTATCATATTTTTTCTTCAATTGCCTGCACTTTTTCTTTAATCATTCCAATTTCGCGCTGAATCACCCTCAATGCTGGACCCACGTCATTGTTTTCGGATACTGTGGGTTCTTCAAACGAGGGGTTGATGTAGTTGACAAATTTACAAAGTTCCAAAACATCATTTATTTTTACGGAATAGGGTTTGTACAGCGGATTGGTACTGCATAACAGCAATGTTCCATCCTCATCTATGCGGTTGTAAACCACTTTAAATACAATTCCTTCGTCGGCAGTAACCACTATATATGGGTTGCCATTTCTAATGTTGTTCCAATTTTGAACATACTCGCCAGTTACAAAAGCGCCTTCACTAACAGGTGGCATGCTGTCGCCCGCTATGGGAAAACTGCGGTACTTTTTGTTTGCAGATAGAAAGGGCAAATTGAAAGCTGGCAATACTTTGATAAAATCGGGATCGGCATAACCAGTAGTATATCCTGCGCGGGCTTTTAAGGGAACCAATTCTACATTTTCATTGTCTTCCGGACTTACTGTGGTTGCTAAAATCCGCAATCGGGTACCACTGAGGTCGATATCGAAGCCTTTTTCCAATTGAGACAACTGGCTTTCTTGTAGGGTAGACAAGTCTACTTTTACCAATTTGTCTAAATTTACCTGATAAAAATCGGCAAGTTTTAATAGGACTTGAATGCCGGGCTCCGCCACCCCGTTTTCGTAACTGTTGTAAGCAGAACGGGTGATGTTAAGTGAACGGGAAACTTCTTCCTGACTGCGTTTGCGTCTTTTGCGCAACAGTTTAATATTTTCTTTTAAGTACATAATGCTGTATGGTTAGGGTTGAACTTTAAATGGTGTTTTTTTTATGGTGTTTCAATTTGTGTCGCGTATTTGATTTTGCCAGGGAACCTTTATTGGGACTGGATTTTGCTGCTTTTTCAGCTTCATCAAGTGCCTGATCCAAGAATTCGTATTCCATTTCTGCAGTATCAGCAACCATGGACAATGTGGCGTCTGAACTATGGGGTTCTAAGAACTGATTGTTGTTTAAAGGCACAATTTTGTAGCCTTTCAAAGTATTGTTGCTAATTCTTTGCACAAAGGAGTTGGCAATGGCACGTATTTCGGGAATGTCTTTCACCTTTTTTACGAGCAATTCTGGATTGGGGTTAGAAGAGATTTCTGCGGCAAATCCCCAGCCCCTTACAAGGCCATCTTCTACATGGACTACACCTGTTTCGCCAAAATTTCGTCCCTGACAGAGAATTAAAAAGCTGTCGTTGGGGCTTTTGAGTGATTCAATGGCAGTAATGATTTTTGAATTGTGCAATTCCAAACGTTTTTCTGGTATTTCATTGCAATAACAATCTGGGTTGTCACAACCCTTATTGGAGTAGGCCCTTGATGCGCAGATGCCAAATTGGTTAATTAATGCAGCCAATGTATTTCGGGCATCCGACAATCTAGAGAATGGAATTCCATCTGTATTGCTTTTGTTGCGCCTTGCAGTTTGAATTCGAATTTCACCATTGGTAGTGGCATAATGTACCAGGGCAAACCGGTTGTGTGGCACTTTGCCGGCCACATTCCATTCTGGCCAAAGGCGGTTAATGGCTTCAGCTTCTGCCAGCAAGGCCATTAGTTCGCTACCGGTTTCCTCAAAATCCACATGCCTTATTTTTTCCAGTTGCAAAGCTGTTTTGCCACGTTTAATGTCAAAATGTTGTAAGACCCGCTTTTTGATATTGATGGCTTTGCCTGTATAAAGCGGCTTGCCGGATGTGCCAAGGAAGTAATACACACCCGGCGAAGCCGGCAATTTTTCGATATCCGCGGCATCAATATGGGGTGGGAGTGCCAGTTGTCTTGCGCCAGACCCTGCCATTTCCAATAGCAATTCCTCACCTGCGGTTTCTATAATCAAATGAAGAAGTTCTGCAGTGGCATCGGCATCGCCGCCAGCCCTATGACGGTTTTTGATTTCAATACCCAAATGGCTGCAAATGTTGCCCAAGCTGTAACTGCGTCTTCCAGGAAATGCCTTACGGGCGGCCTTTGCGGAACAAACTTTTGGAATGGAAAACAATTGCCCTACTTGTTGAAATTCCTTTTGAATAAAGCCGTAGTCAAAATTTACATTATGGGCTACAAACAATTTATCGTGTAATAAATGGTACAAGTCACCTGCTATTGAAGCAAAACTTGGCGCCCCTTCTACCATTTGATTTGTAATTCCGGTAAGCGCTGTAATGCCCGATGGAATGTGTATGCCCGGATCCAATAATGTTTCAAATCGCTGCAATACTTCGCTGCCATTGGTAACCACCACGCATATTTCAGTAATGCGGGAACCTGTGGGGGTGCCTCCTGTGGTTTCAATATCGACTACGGCATATAACATATGATAAGAATTTAATCAATTCTAGGGTTGGTAAATTAACACATACTTTTTCAATTTGTCAAGTTCATTGACAAATAAATGTAAAAAAAATTTGCAAAGCGCCGCAAAGACCACTTGTTTCCTTCTTATATACAGCTATCTTCGCAAGGTGAAGAAAAGGGAGAGGGTAGTTTATTTATGTGCAATGGTGCTGGTGTTTTTGGGGTCATGTAAGTTTCACAAGCATCCTTTACCGCCACCTTTGCCCAAGTCAGAAGGAACACCCATTGATATGGATCCACCCATCCTCAGCAAACCGGCAGTTGCTCAAACACCCCAAAGCACGGCAGTTGTTAATTATGAACCCTTCAAAACCGATTTAATGAAATTGATTCAAGATTTGGGAAGTGAAAAGCTTGAATACAAATCTTTGTTGCAGTCAGGCTCCGATTCCATAAAATTGTCATTTCCCGGTTTTATAGGTCTGAAAAGCACTTTTGCAACAGTTATTGTCGATAAGCCACTATATGGACTGGTATTTTATAAGGGCAGCACAACAAGCATCGCCAACAGTTATTTTAAACAATTGCATGAACTCATAGGATTGTCGTTGGCTACACCTACAATTGAAAATACGGATTTGGCAAAAGCAGTTTGGCGGCATACAGGTGCAAACAGCAAAACCATAGAAATTACGTTGATAAAGAATGCAACCCTGTTCAATTCATCTTCATCGGAGATGGTGTATATCAGTTTGGCTGTGGTAGAATAATAGGGCAAAAAAAAAGGCAGATACGATCTGCCTATCTAAATATCACAGTTTTCAATTACAAATGAATACACTCGCCATAGGCTTGTGCCACTGCTTCCATAATTGCCTCACTCATTGTTGGATGTGGGTGTACACTTTTGATGATTTCATGCCCAGTAGTTTCTAAATTCCTGGCAACCACTGCTTCGGCAACCATATCAGTTACGCCTTCGCCAATCATATGGCAACCCAACCATTCTCCATATTTTTTGTCGAAAATCACCTTAACAAAACCATCTTTTGCACCGCTGGCACTTGCTTTTCCGCTGGCGCTAAAAGGAAACTTACCCACCAAAATGTCGTATCCTTTTTCTTTGGCCTGGGTTTCTGTCAATCCTACAGAAGCTACCTCAGGATGGGTATAAGTACAACCTGGGATATTGCCATAATTCAAAGGATCGGTGTGTACACCGCATATTTTTTCAACGCAAATAATACCTTCAGCGCTGGCAACGTGCGCCAAAGCTGGGCCTGGTACGATATCGCCAATGGCATATACACCGGCAACTGAAGTATTGTAATACTCATCTACGATAACTTTTCCCTTATCGGTTTTAATTCCCATTTCCTCAAGGCCAAGGTTTTCTAAGTTGGTTTGAACACCTGCTGCACTAAGCACTACGTCACATTCAAAAGTCTTTTCACCATCTTTTGTTTTTACAGAAACATGGCAACGGTCACCTTTGATATCTACTTTCTCTACAGAAGAATCGGTAAGGATATCAATGCCTTTTTTCTTAAAGTACATGGCCATAGTTTTGCTTACATCTTCATCTTCAACTGGAAGTATTCTGGGCAAAAACTCAA